>NZ_BAAAIR010000045.1:0-98749 GCF_039526165.1 Brachybacterium tyrofermentans | reverse complement strand
ACACCTCGTCCGAGATCTCGCGTCGCGCCACCACCCAAGACTCGCCCGCACGAACACGACACCACTTGATCAACGCGCCCTAGCGCTGCCCCGGCTGATCCCGGCCGCCGGCGAGCTCACCATGGCGTCAGCCGGAATCGCCCAGGCGGTGCTGCTCGCCGCGATCGCACTGCTCGTCGCCACCGGCCATCACGACATCGCCTCGCTGCAGTGGGCGCTGATCCCCCTGGGCATCGCCCAGGCCCTCATGTTCGGACCGGTGCTGCAGACCGTGCTCTCCCGCACCCCGCAGTGGGCGGCCGGAGTGAGCAGCGGCCTGTTCGCCACCGTCCAGCAGCTCGGGCTGACGCTCGGGGTGGCGCTGCTCGGGGGCCTGTTCTGGACCCTGGCCGGGCCCGAGCAGGAGCACCTGGAGCACGCTCTGGTGACGGTGTTCTGGATCCATGTGGTGTGCGCGCTGCTCTTCGTCGCGCTCGCCCATTCCCTCCGGGCGCACCGGGAGACGGCACCGACCGCCGCGTGAGACGCCGCGTCACTCCACGGGCACGTCATCCAGGAAGAAGTACGACGGGACGCGGGCGGCGTACTCATTGCCGTCCAGCTCCTGCCAGCCGACGATCTCCGTGGAGCCCTCGCGCTCCTGCGCATAGTTCGTGGCTAGGAACATCAGCCCGATGACGCTGGCGAGCCCCTGATCGGCGGGCTTCGCCCGCAGCACGTCCCCGATCGAGGCCTGGCCGCTGACCCCGCGCACCTCGTTGACCGAACCGGTCAGTCCCACGATGTCGATGTCGTTGGTGCGCACCAGATCCTGCAGCACCTCGATGCTCAGCGACGTGGCATCGTGCACCTCGGCCTCGGCGGGGGCGCCGGGGTCGGTGGGATCCTTCAGCCGGTGCTGGGCCACGGAGGACAGCTGCACGCGGGAGAGGTCCAGCTCGAGCGGGAACGGGGTGCGCGTGGGGACGTCGTCCTTCTGGGAGAGGGCCACGCCCTGCGCCTCCTGCAGGGCCTCGAGCAGCACGCGGTGCTGGCGGAAGTCCTGGGAGCGCACGAAGCGTGCCAGCGAGCGGTACAGCTCGGTCTTGACGTCGAGCACCTCCTGCGCGGGCTCATAGAGGTCGCTGAACACGTTGGCCAGCTTCTCGCGCTCGCTGCGCTGGAGGGTGCGGGAGAAGTCGCGCTCGAGGAGCCGGTCCACGAGCTCCTGCGTGGTGCGGGTCTGGACCGGGTCGTTGAGCATCCGGAAGAACGCGGTGAAGGTGCGGCCCACGGTGGACTGGCCCAGCAGGTCGTCCCCGGCGAGCAGCTGCTCGAGGATCTCGCCGCGGGAGGACTCCGGGGAGAGGATCTGCTCACGCAGGTGGAGGTCCACGGCGCGCAGGTCCTCGCGGTACTGGAGGAAGTCGCCGGAGAGCTCGGCGGCGATCTGCAGGATGTCGCGCAGGCGGTCGGTGGAGGCCTCGGCGCTGGGGAGCATGAGCTCACCCTCGGCGAGGTTCCGGATCTCGGCCTCGATTCCCTCGCGGCGGCGCTGCAGATCCGCCAGGCGCACGTCGCGGTCGGTCTCCGTCTCCTGGGCGAGGCGCTCGAACTGCTGGACCACGAGCTGTAGGCGGGACTGCGTGGTGGTGGGCCGATGCTCCTCGAGGGAGGAGATGAACTGGATCGCGTCGATCGTCGCGGGGGACGGCTCGAAGGTGGTCTCGGTGTGCTGCGGGTCGTCACGGCGGGTGAGGTAGCCCTCGCGCACCCAGCCGTCGACGTACTCCGCGGCGCTGCGGCCGCTGCGCTCCTCGGCGTCGGGCTCCGCAGCGCCGGCGGCGCCCGCCTGCTCGACGCCGTCGGCCTCCGAGGCTGCGGCCGGATCCTCGTCATGCAGCAGAGCGAGATGCGCGCCGACGCGGGCGATGAGCTCGCTGCGCGCCAGCCGACGGTCCCCGGCCGGGAACACGGACTGCAGGATCGCCAGCACGGCGGGAGCCTTGGTCGCCGCGAGCAGGCGCCAGGTGCTTGCCCGGCGCAGCTGCTCGTAGGCCTCTTTGCGCGCGGAGACAGCGTCGCTGCGGCGGTCGGTCCACCGGTTCGGCTCGGTCGTGGTCACGAGAAGGGAGTCTACCGGCGCGGACGGCAGGGGTCGGCGACCCTCAGTGATCGTCCCGTGCGCTCGCGAACGAGCACCCTGTCGGGGCCGCACTGACAGCCGCTCCGCGTTCCGAGTAGCCTTGGGTACGGGAACGTTCACGAAACCACTCCGGACGTCCCACCCAGACTTCAGGAGGAGCCCACCGATGAGCACACCCCAGCCGCTCGCCGACCCGACCGACCGCTGGTGGGAGGAGCTCCCCGCGGGCCGCAACCGCCTCCGCGGCCGCGCGCACCTGCACTCCGACGCCCGCGAGCTGAGCCTCGACGGCACCTGGGACTTCCGCTACGGGACCCGGGCCGACGGCTCCGACCTCGGCGAGAGCGCCGAGATCGAGGTGCCGGGACTGTGGCAGCTGCAGGGCTACGGCGCCCCGCAGTACACCAACGTCATCTACCCGATCCCGCGCGACGTCCCCCATGTGCCGGACGAGAACGCCACCGGGCACTACTCCCGCACGCTCACGATCCCGGCCGACTGGGCCGGTGAGCTCTCCGGCGGCGCCCGCGTGCTGCTGCGCTTCCAGGGCGTGGACTCCGCGGCGAAGATCTGGATCGACGGGACCGAGATCGGCGTCACCGCCGGCTCGCGCCTCACCCAGGAGTTCGACGTCACCGAGGCGCTCGCCGCCCCGTCGGCCGCGGGCGGGAAGGGGGAGCACCGGCTGGACGTGCGCGTGGTGCAGTGGTCGGTGAACACCTACGTCGAGGACCAGGACATGTGGTGGGCCTCGGGCATCTTCCGCAGCGTGGACCTGCTGCTGCGCCCCACGGGCGGCATCCACGATCTGGTCACCGTCGCCGACTTCGACCCTGCGACCGGTGCCGGCACCCTGCGCGCGACCGCCTACGACTTCGGCGGCGCCGAGCTGCCCGCCACCGTCGAGGTCCCAGGCCTGGACCTCGTCTCCCCCACCGGAGCCGACCCGATCGCCGTGGGCGCGGTGCGGCCGTGGTCCGCCGAGGATCCGCATCTCTACGACGTCACCGTGCGCACCGACTCCGAGACCGTGACCCTCCGCGCCGGCTTCCGCCGCGTCGAGGTGGACGGCGAGATCTTCCGCGTCAACGGCGAGCGCATCGTGTTCCGCGGGGTGAACCGCCATGAGGCGGATCCGGTGGTGGGCCGCGCCCAGCAGCCGGCGAACCAGGACCTCGACGTCGCGCTCATGAAGCAGCACAACCTCAACGCGGTGCGCACCTCCCACTACCCGCCCCACCAGCGGTTCCTCGAGGTGTGCGACGAGGCCGGGCTGTACGTGATCTGCGAGGGCGACTTCGAGACCCATGGCTTCCACGCCGATTCCACCTGGGGCGAGGACGGCTCCGGCGCCGCCGAGGGCCCGGCGCAGAACCCGCTGTTCGAGGAGTCGCTCGTGGAGCGCTCGGAGCGTTTCGTGCGCCGCGACCGCAACCACGCCTCGATCATCATGTGGTCCATCGGCAACGAGGCCGCGAGCGGCCCGGTCACCGAGGCGATGGTCGCCCAGGTGCGCGCCACCGACGACACCCGCCCGGTGATCTACGAGCAGGACTACGCCGCGGAGTACGTGGACGTGTTCTCGCTGATGTACTCCACGGTCGACGAGAGCGAGCAGATCGGGAAGCGGGACCTCTCCCCCGAGTACCAGGACAAGCTCACCAGGATGCTGCGCAGCTTCGCGCTCGAGGTGCCGGAGGGCCACTTCGCGAACCCACCGGCGCTCTCGAAGCCGTTCCTGTGGATCGAGTACGCCCACGCGATGGGCAACGGATCCGGCTCCCTCCAGGAGTACATGGAGCTCACCGAGCAGTACCCGGCGCTGCACGGCGGCTTCATCTGGGAGTGGATCGACCACGGCCTGGAGACCACCGACGCCGAGGGCAACCGCATCTACGGCTACGGCGGCGACTTCGGCGAGCGCCTGCACGACGGCAACTTCGTGGCCGACGGGCTCGTGCTCCCGGACCGCACCCCCTCGCCCGCGCTGCTCGATGCGAAGCACCACTACTCCCCCGTGGGCCTCGTGGTCTCTCCCGGGAGCGTGCGGATCACCAACCGCTACGCCTTCTGCGACCTCACCCACCTGCGCGCTGAGGTGTCCCTGGACGCGCAGGCGAGCTGGCAGGAGCTCGAGCTGCCGGCTATCGCTCCCGGCGAGGCCCTGGACGTGGCACTGCCCGTGCACGACGGCGCGAGCACCACGGTGCGGCTGAGCACGCGTGAGGCGCAGGGCCCCGTCCCGGCCGGGCACCTGATCGTCGCCGCGGACCACGTCGATGCCGAGCGTCGCCGCGCCGAGGTCACCCCGTCGGCCGGAACGCCCCTCACCCCGGAGCAGGCCGAGGACGGCACCTGGGCCCTCGGCCCGGCCCGCTTCGATGACCTGGGCCGTCTCGTGGGCGTCGGCGAGCTGGCGATCGAGCAGGCCGGCGTGGACCTGTACCGCGCCCCGGTGGACAACGAGCGCGCCCGCACCCACTACCCGCTCGAGGCCCGCTGGAAGCGGATCGGCCTGGACGTCGCGAGGCGGCGCCTGGTCGAGATCACGGCCGACGGCGCGACCCTGGTGGTGCGCAGCCGCCTGGGCCTGGACGGCTCGGCGCTGGGAGCGGACGTCACCGAGCGGTGGAGCGCGGAGGCGGGCAGCTCCGAGGGCTCCGGCAGTGTCGGGGTCGAGGTGACGGTGTCCCCGTCGGCGATCTGGCCGGAAGACCTGCCGCTGCCGCGCATCGGCTGGACCTTCGCGCTGCCGTCGGCCCCCGATCAGGTGGAGTACACCGGCTACGGCCCGCACGAGTCCTACCCCGACACCGGCGGCGGCACGACGTTCGCGACCTGGAGCTCCTCCCTCGAGGACTTCCAGGTGCCCTACGTGTTCCCACAGGAGAACGGCAACCGCGCCGACGTGGTCCGGGCGGCGCTCCGGGGAGGCTCCGGCGGCGGTCTGGAGCTGCAGGCGCCCGACGGTCTGGGGCTCGCGGTGCGTCCCTGGTCCAGCGCCGAGCTGGATGCGACGGCTCACGACGGGGCTCTGCATCCCGACGGCCGCACCTGGGTCACGCTCTCGTCGGCGCTGCAGGGCGTGGGCTCGGCCGCCTGCGGACCGATCCCGCTGCCGCAGTACGTGCTCTCCGCACGGGAGGAGACCTTCTCCTTCCGCCTGAGCACGCTGCTCGACTGACGGGGCGGCACGACTGACTCGGCTGCACGACTGAGAGCTCTGCGCAGCTGAGCGCCCACACCCTGAGCACAGGGCGTGGGCAGCAGGGATCCCCGGTGGGGATCTCCCTGTGATCACCGCGTCGCCCCGAGCCGATAGCCTGGCTCGGGGCGTCGCGCGGACTCCCCGGAACACCTTCAGGGGGACGTATGACGCAGGGGTACGGATCGGGCGACGGACAGCGGCCGCAGTGGGGCCAGGGCGAGCAGCCCGGCCAGCAGCCCCAGTGGGGCCAGGATGCCCAGTCGCCCCAGTGGGGCCAGCAGGTCTCCCCGGCGCAGGCCCCGGCCCAGCCGCAGTGGAACCAGGTGCCCTCGCAGGTTTCGTCGCAGCCCGGCTCCTCGGCTCCGAACGGCTACCCGGGTACGGCGCCGTCGGCCCACCCCGGGGCCCCGGGATATCCCGGGTCCGGCGGCATGACCGGGGTCCGCGCGAACACGACTCTCGCCAAGGTCGCCCAGGCGATGCTGATCCTGCTGATCGCCGTGATCGCGGTGCGCGTGATCCGCGAGGTCGTCAGCGTCATCACCACGCTCATCTCCGGAGCGGCGATCTCCGGCGGCTCCATGGACGGCGGCATGGCCGTCGCCGGCGGCGGCGTGGTCCTGGGCCTGCTGTTCCTGGCACTCAACGGGCTGGTCTCGATCGCCCTGCTGGCCGTCTCGATCTACGTGGCCGTGCAGGCCTCCGGTCGCGGCCGCACCGGCGCGATCATCGTCGCCGCGACGCTCCTGGTGGCGGTGGTCCTCTACTGGATCCTCTACGGCATCTACTACGGGGTGATGATCAACGCCACGGACTACTCGATGATCGGGGTCATGTCGGTCCTCTACCTGATCGCCGAGGTCATCCGCTCCCTGATCGTCTTCGCCGCCCTGATCGTGGGCACGCTCATGGCGCGACGCTGGGTGAAGCAGAACGCCTGAGACCGACGACCGCCCCGTTCAGGACCTGAACGGGGCGGAGTCGTCCCTGCCTGGGGCAGAGCCCGCTCAGCGCGGTCCGCTCAGCGGGCCTCGCCGTAGTAGGCGCCCGTGGTCTCCTCGCGCAGGGCGTCGAAGTCACCGCTGATCAGCGACGCCCGGATCTGATCCACCAGGCGCACCACGAAGCGCTCGTTGTGGATCGTGCACAGGGTCGAGGAGATCATCTCCTTGGCGCGGAACAGGTGGTTCACATAGGCGGCGGTGTAGTGCGTGCAGGTGTAGCAGTCGCAGGTCTCGTCGATCGGCGCGAACTGGCGGCGGTACTTCGACCCGGTGAGGTTCACGCGCCCGGTGCGGGTGTAGACGGCGCTGTTGCGCGCCACCCGGGACGGGGAGACGCAGTCGAAGGTGTCGGCTCCCGCGGCGATCGCCACGAACAGATCGTCGACCTCGCTGATGCCCAGCAGATGGCGGGGCTTCGCGTCGGGCAGCTCATCGGTCACCCAGCCCACGATGGTGCCGAGGTTCTCCTTCTCCAGCGCCCCGCCGATCCCGAAGCCGTCGAACGATGACCCCTCCACGTCCATCGCGCCGAGGTCCCGGGCCGCCTGGCGGCGCAGGTCCTCGTGCTGGGCGCCCTGGATGACGCCCCACAGCTGCTGGTAGGGGCGATGGGTGCGCTCGTCGGTGAGGCGGGCGTGCTCGGCCAGGCACCGGATGGCCCACAGCCGGGTGCGCTCGAGCGCCTGCTCCTGGTAGCCGCGGGAGTTCATCAGCGTGGTCAGCTCGTCGAAGGCGAACATGATGTCCGCCCCCAGCCCGTGCTGGATCTGCATCGAGACCTCGGGCGTGAAGCGGTGCACGTCGCCGTTGAGGAAGGAGCGGAAGGTGACGCCGTCGTCGTCGACGTGAGCCAGGCGCTCCTTGCCCTCGGCGACCGCGTCGTCCTCCCCCGAGGAGGTGCGGGCCTTCTCCCCGCCGGAGAACTCGCTGGAGAGCACCTTCTTGAATCCGGCTCCGAGGCTCATCACCTGGAAGCCGCCGGAGTCGGTGTAGGTGGGGCCGGGCCAGTTCATGAAGGCGCCCAGGCCTCCGGCCTCGTCGATCAGGTCGTGGCCGGGCTGGAGGAACAGGTGGTAGGCGTTGGCCAGCAGAGCCTGCGCTCCGAGCTCGCTCATCGACTCCGGGAGCACGGCCTTCACGGTGGCCTTGGTCCCCACCGGCACGAAGGCCGGGGTGCGGATCTGGCCGTGCGGGGTGGAGATCACCCCGGCGCGGGCCTTCTCCCCCGCGCGGGCGACGATCTCGAAGCCGGCGTCCGACGACGCGGCGGCCCGGCCCGTGGGATCAACGGCCGAACCCGTGGGGCCGACGGCCGGGCCTGTGGGATCAGGAGTGCCGGCCGGAGCAGCGGGGGCGGCGGAACGAGGAGGCTGTGCAGTCACCGGCCCATGATCCCACGCCCCCATGACGCGCCCAGTTCCTGGGATGCCGGATCCACTAGGATCCAGCCCAGGACGCACCAGCGGCGAACGTCCCGCCGGGTGCTCCGGCGCAGGCGGCATCACGGGAGGGGACCACGATCACGACGCCCAGCGATCCGTCGACCTCGCGCCCCGACGCCGAGCCTCACCGCTCGACCCACCGCGCCTCCCCCAGCTCGTCCGACACCCCGTCCCACCGCCATCGCGCGGCCCGCCCCGTGAGCGAGGGGGACGCCGCCGCGTCCCCCTGGGAGCAGGCGGCGCTCGACGACACCGCGGGCACAGGAGACGCCGGGAACGCAGAGGGCACCGACGGCACCGAGAGCCCCGCGCCGTCCCTCGCCGACGACCTCGAGGACTGGACGCAGGAGCCCGCGACGGCCGCGCCCCCGCGGCGGCCCTCGCGCTCCGATGTCTCCGCATGGATCGCCGGGCCGCTGCCCACGACGACCTCCTCCCTGGACGACTGGCTGCAGGGCCCCATCGAGCTGCACGTCGAGCGCGAGGCCGAGGACGCCTGGTCCACCGCCGGCTCCGTCACCGGGACCTGGCGTCCTCCTGCCGAGCACGGCCGGTCACGGTCCTCGCAGCCTGACGGCGCGGACGGCGCGGACGGCGCCACGGGCCCCCCAGGCTCTGCAGGATCTGCAGTATCCGCGGACAGCCCCGGCGCACGCCCCGAGGCCGACGACGCACGCCGCGCCGGTCCCGTCTTCCGCCATGAGCTCCATGGCCTGCGCGCCGTCGCCCTCGGCCTGGTGGCGATCTATCACATCTGGCTCGGCCGGGTCTCGGGCGGCGTCGACGTCTTCCTGTTCCTCTCCGCCTTCTTCCTCACCGGGACGTTCGTGCGCCGTCTGGAGAGCGGGCGCCCCCTCGGCATCCCCCGCTACTGGCTGCACACCTTCAAGCGCCTCCTGCCACCGGCCGCGGTGACGATCCTGCTCGCCCTCGCCGGCACCGCCGCCTTCCTGCCGTCCTCGCTGTGGCCCACGGTGATGCAGGAGGCGGTGGCGTCGGCCGCCTACGTGCAGAACGCCCTGCTGGTGTTCCTGCAGGTCGACTATCACGCCCGAGATGCCGGCGGGGCCTCGCCCTTGCAGCACTTCTGGTCACTCAGCGTGCAGGGGCAGGCCTTCGTGGTGTGGCCGCTGATCTTCCTGCTGGTGGTGCGCCGGGCCCGACGGGGGAAGAGCGTGCGCGGGCCGCTGATCGTGCTCGTGCTGCTGATCGGTGCCGCCTCGCTGACCTGGTCGGTGATCTCCACCCAGACCCAGCAGCAGGTCGCCTACTTCGACACCGCCGCCCGGATGTGGGAGTTCGCCGCGGGCTCGCTGCTCGCGCTCGCGCTGCCGGTGATCGACCGGATCACGGGGGCGCATCGCCCGGAGGAGGGCAGGCCTCCCCGGCTCCGGCTGGCCCGCGCGCTGACCGGCTGGGCGGGGATCGCGGCCCTGCTCGCCTGCGGCATCGTGCTGGACGTCTCGACGATGTTCCCGGGCTGGATCGCGATCGTGCCGCTGGCCGCGGCGGGTGCCGTGGTGGTCGCCGGGCACTCCGGGCACCGCTGGGGCGTCGATGCGCTGCTGTCGACCAGGCCGGCCGCCTTCGTCGGCGACATCTCCTATGCCCTGTACCTCGTGCACTGGCCGATCCTCGTGCTCTGGCTGCACCACAGCGGCCAGCAGCGCGCGGGCCTGCTCGACGGCCTCACGGTGCTCGCCGGGTCCGTGCTGCTGGCCTGGCTGGTGACCCGTGCGGTCGACGCCCCGGTGCGTCGCTCCCGCTGGCTCGAGGCCCGTCCCTGGCGCGCCCTGACCGCGATCGCCGCGAGCTTCGCCCTGGTCGCCGTCGCCTCCGGCGGCTGGTGGCTGGTGCTGAACCGGGCGGCGGAGTCCCCGCCCACCGCCGAGCAGGCCCTGCCCACCGACGAGGTGGCGTCCGAGGCGCCCGCCGTCATCCGACCTGCCGGCTGGCAGCTGGGGTCCGAGTGGCCGGATCTGCCCCACAGCTGCGCCGGGCCGTGGGCCCCGTCCGACAGCTTCCCGCACGTGGCCTGCCAGCAGCTGCTCCCGGGTGATGCGGAGCCCGCCGGCACCCTCGTCGTGGTCGGGAGCTCGCACTCGCGCCAGTACATCCCAGCCCTGATCCCGTACGCGACCCAGCACGACCTGCAGATCGTGAACCTGTCCATGGACGGCTGCTCCTTCATCGTGGGCGAGCCGCGCGGCGCCTACTGCCGCGGCTACGAGGACTACGCGCTGTCCTACATGGACCAGATCGACCCGGACGCCGCCCTCACCACCGTCACCGAGGCCCACCCCGAGAGGCCGGAGACCCTGCCGGCCGGCACCGAGGCGGCCGTCCAGGCGCTGCTGGACCGCGGCATCGACGTGATCGGCACGCGGGATGCCCCGCGCTGGGAGCAGGACCAGTACCAGTGCGCCGAGACGATCATCGAGGGCGGCGGCACCCCGGTGGACGCCGACGAGGGCTGCGGCGCCGACGTCGAGGCGAAGCTCGCCGCGGAGAACCCCGCCGCACCCTTGGCCGATCTCCAGCCCGCGACCGCGGACGGTGCGGGGGACGACACCGCTGACGGCGCTGCTGACGGTGCTGCTGACGACGCGGGCGACGACACCGCGGAGGTCGTCCTGCTCGACGTCACCGAGGAGATCTGCCCCGAGGGACGCTGCTCCCCCATCCTCGGGGACACCTACGTCTTCATGGACGACAACCACCTGACCCGGACCTTCGTGGAGGGCACGCTGGTGGCGCCCATGTCCCGGGAGCTCCAGGCGCACGGGACAGCCACCTCCGCATGACACCATGTGCGACATGTGGACCGACGTGATCCCCGGGGTGCTGGCCGCCCTCGTCCTGCTCGTCTTCCCCGGACTGGCGATCCTCCTGTCCACTCGGGTCACGGCTCCCACCGCCCTGGTCGCCGCCCCCGCCGTGTCCCTCGCCGCGATCGCTGCCTCGACCCTGGTCACCCGGGTGCTGGGGGCGTCCTGGGGGCTGCTGTGGGTGCTGGGGACCACGCTCGCGATCGCCGCCGTCTGCGCGGTCTGGACCTGGGCCACGCCGTGGGGCCGACGCATGCCGCGCTGGGCGCCGCTGTCCGGCGCGGCCGCCGCGCAGTACCTGATCGGCCAGATCATCGCCCTGCTGTTCATGGTGCCGCTGTATCTCAAGACCCTGGTCGGGCCGACGACCATCGCCCAACGGTTCGACAACGCCTTCCACCTCAACGCGATCGAGGCGATCCGGCGCACCGGGGAGGCGACCCCCTTCGACACGGGCGCCCTGCTGCGCGGGTCCTTCTATCCCAACGGCTGGCACACGGCGGCTGCCCTGGTGCAGGACCTCAGCGGGCTCGAGCTGCCCCAGTCCGTGCACGCGCTCGCACTGGTGACGATGCTCGGCGTCTGGCCGCTGAGCATGTGGCTGCTGATCGAGGTCCTGGTCAAGCCCTCCCCCGCAGTGCGGCTGGTCGTCGGCCCGCTGCTGCTCGCCTTCCCCGGCTTCCCGCTGGTGCTGATGGACTGGGGGCTGGTGTACCCGACCATCCTCGGACTCGCGGTCGCCCCGGCCCTGGCCGCCGCCCTCGTGCACCTGATCGAGCGCCGGACGCTGCTGAGCGCTCCGGTGCAGTCCTGCCTGCTCGTCGGCCTCACCGGGATCGGCGTGGGCATCGCCCACCCGGGATCTGCGCTGGTGGGCCTGATCATCGTGCTCCCGCTCTCCATCGCCGCTCTCATCCGCCACGTGGACAGCTCGCTGCGCCGCCGGCGCAGCCCCGTCGACGAGCAGGTGCCTGACGCCGAGCCCACGCCCGCACCCGCGTCGACGCCCACGCCCACGCCCACGCCCACGCGTCGCAGCATCCCGCGATCCGACCTCGTCTGGGCTGGTCTGCTCACGGCGCTCTCGGTGGCGATCGCCGGGATCTGGCTGGTGATGACCCCGTCGACCGCCACCGCCCCGTGGGAGTCCTTCGAGACCGTCCCGCAGGCGCTCGGCGAGATCGCCATGGGCGGGGCGATGGGCCGGCCCACCCTCACCGTGGTCGCCCTGCTGTGCGGCATCGGCCTCCTCGGCGCCTTCCTGGGCACGGGCCGCGATCGCTACGTGCTCCTGGCTCTCGCGGGCCCCGGGCTCGTGTACTGGGCCTCGGCCTCCTTCGACGACGGATTCTGGCGAGACACCCTCTCCGGCTTCTTCTACCGCGACAGCTACCGCACCGCCGCGGCGCTGACCCTGGTCGCCGTCCCGGTCGCGGTGAAGGGCGCGGACGTGATCGTCCGCGCTGCGCGCGCGCTGTTCTCCACCGCCGCCAGAGGCCACCTCGAGGCCCGCACGCCCCATCCTCTCGTCGCCGCCCTCGCCTCCGTGCTGGTCGGAGCCCTCGCCTCGACGGCCCTGGCCTCGCACGTCTCCCAGGACAAGGAGATCCGCGCCCAGTTCGATCACGCCTCCGAGGCGTACCGGACCTGGGAGATCTCCGATCTCGTCTCCGTCGACGAGTTCCGCATGTTCGACGAGCTGCCGGGACTGGTCCCGGACGACGCCTATCTCATCGCGGACCCCTGGGAGGGCGGCGGCCTCGCCTACGCCTTCTCGGACCTCGACGTCAGCCGGATCTACATGACGGTGGCCCGCACCCCCGCGGAGAAGCATCTCGACGCCCATTTCGAGGACATCGCCACGGACCCTGAGGTGTGCGAGGCGCTCCCCGAGGGCCGTCCCCTGTACTACCTCGACCTCGACGACCACCGCCTCGGCGACGACGACGCGGAGGAGTCCGGATACCTCGGGTACGACGACATCACCGCCGACACCCCGGGCTTCGACCTCGTGCACGAGGTCGGAGAGGTGCGCCTGTACGAGGTCGACGCGTGCTGACCGTCACGCGCACGTCACCTCTCGATGGTTCAATGTCGTCGTGACTACGTTCTCCGCCGCCGCCCCCTCGCCCCCTGCCCGCGCCACCGCCCTGGACCTCGGTGAGTTCGTCTCCGCCTCCCCGTCGAGCTTCCATGCCGTGGCCGAGACCGCCCGTCGGCTCGAGGAGGCCGGCTTCACCGAGCTGGCGGAGACCGCCCCCTGGGAGGCGGCCGAGGTCACCGGCGACCGCTTCGTGATCCGCGACGGCTCCCTCATCGCCTGGTCCACCCCCGACGGCGTCGACACCGGCACGCCGTGGCGCATCGTCGGCTCCCACACCGACTCCCCGGGCCTGAAGCTCAAGCCGAACCCGCAGCTGGGCGCCGAGGGTCTCGCGCAGGTCGGCGTCGAGATCTACGGCGGACCGCTGCTGAACTCCTGGCTGGACCGTGAGCTGCGCCTGGCGGGCCGTCTCGCCCTGGCCGACGGCACCACCACGCTGGTCGCGACGCCCGGCATCCTGCGCGTCCCCCAGCTCGCGGTGCACCTGGACCGCGCCGTGAACAAGGACGGCCTGCAGCTGGACCCCCAGCGCCACCTGCAGCCGATCCTCGGCTACGGCCCGCTGGACGTGCGCGAGGTGCTGGCCGCCGAGGCGGGCGTCGCGCAGGCGGACATCGTCGGCTTCGACGTGGTGACCGTCGACTCGCAGGCGCCGGCCCTGTTCGGCGCGCACGAGGAGTTCCTCGCCTCCGGGCGCCTGGACAACCTCACCTCCGTCCATGCCGAGGCGCTGGCCCTGATCACGGTGGCCGGCAGCCCTCGCAGCGCGGGCTCCGACCCGATCGCGATGATGGTCGCCAACGACCACGAGGAGGTGGGCTCCGCGTCCCGCTCCGGCGCCGCCGGCCCCTTCCTCGAGGACGTGCTGGTGCGGATGCACGCCGCTCTCGGAGGCGACGAGGCCTCCCGCCGCAGGCTCCTCGCCTCCTCGATGGTGCTCTCGGCGGATGCCGGCCACGCCGCCCATCCCAACTACCCCGAGCGCCACGATCCCGTCACCCGCCCGCGGCTCGGCGAGGGCCCGATGCTGAAGATCAACGCCCAGCAGCGCTACGCGACCGACGCCGTCGGGATCGCCGCCTTCGCCGCCGCCTGCGAGGCGGCCGAGGTGCCCTACCAGCAGTTCGTCTCGAACAATGCGATGCCCTGCGGGTCCACCATCGGCCCGATCACCGCGACCCGGCTGGGGATGACCACGATCGACGTGGGCATCACGCTGCTGTCCATGCACTCCGCCCGGGAGATGTGCGCGAGCGCCGATCCGCTCCTGCTGCAGCAGGCCTGCGCCGCCTTCCTGCGCGGCTGAGCGGGACCCGCTCCCCTGATGTCCCGTTCCTCCCCGGCGCCTTCCGCGACGCCGCCCTCCGAGGTGCCGTCGCTCACCACGCCGGCCTCCGCCTCACCCTCCTCTGCCGCACCGTCCTCCACCGCACCGTCCTCGACCACGCAGGCGGGCCGCTACCGACCCGAGCTGCACGGGCTGCGCGGCCTCGCGATCGGCCTGGTGGTGCTCTACCACGTGTGGTTCGACCGGGTCTCCGGCGGGGTCGACGTGTTCCTCTTCCTCTCCTCGTTCCTGCTGGTGGGGACGTTCCTGCGCCGGATCGACCGTGGGGAGCGGACCCGCCCGGCGGCGTACTGGGGGCGCACGTTCAAGCGCCTGCTGCCGCCGACGGCCGTGGTCTCCCTGGCGACGCTCGCCGGGGTGTATCTGGTCCTCCCGCCGGAGCGGTGGATGCCCGCGCTCGACGATGCGATCGGCTCCCTGCTGCACATCGAGAACTGGGTGCTGATCGGACGGGGGGTGGACTACTACGCGGCCGCGGAGGCCGGCCCGTCGGCCTTCCAGCATTTCTGGTCGCTGTCCATCCAGGGGCAGGTGTTCCTGGCCTGGCCGCTGCTGATCGCGCTGGGCGTGCTCCTGGCCCGCGCGCTGCGGCGCTCCGTGCGCTCCGTGCTCGCGGTGCTGTTCACGATCGTGCTCGTGCTCTCCTTCGCCTGGTCCGTGCACTCGACGGCCACCCAGCAGGACATCGCCTATTTCGATACCTTCGCCCGGCTGTGGGAGTTCGCGGCGGGAAGCCTGCTGGGCCTGCTGCTGCCGGCCTGGGAGGAGCGCTCCGCGGAGCGGCGGCGCCGGCGGGGCCGGCATCGCGGACCGGCGACGGGCGTCTCCTCCTGGCGCGTGGTCGCCGGATGGGCGGGGATCGCGGGCCTGGTCTCCTGCGGTCTGCTGATCGACGTGCAGGGAGCCTTCCCGGGGTGGATCGCGGCCTGGCCGCTCGCCGCCGCCGGGCTGGTGCTCGCCGTCGGCACCACCGGTCACCGCCTCGGCGTCGACCAGCTGCTGGCCACCGGCCCGGCGAAGCTGCTCGGCGACATCTCCTACGGCCTCTACCTCGTGCACTGGCCGCTGCTGACCCTCTACCTCGCCCACACCGGGAAGCAGCGCGCCGGCGTGCTCGACGGCCTCCTGCTGATCCTCATCTCCCTCGCCGCCGCCTGGCTGCTGACCCGCCTCGTGGACACCCCGATCCGGCGGTGGCCGTGGGCATCGGCGAGAGCCTGGCGCTCCGGGGCTGTGGCCGTGATCTGCCTGGCGCTCGGACTGACCCCTGCCCTCGCGGCCCAGCAGTACCTGGTCGCCCAGCAGCGTGAGGCCGAGGCCCGAGCGGTCGCCGACAACCCCGGCGCGCGGGTGCTGGACCCGGACTTCACGCAGCACCCCGATGCGGATCCGTCGGCCGCACCGCTGCCCACCGCCGCCCTGCTCGGGAAGGACTGGGTGAGCGGGGAGGAGCAGTGCACCGGAGATCTCGCCCCGCAGGGCGCGGAGCGGGACACCCTCGATGCCAGCTGCAAGGTGGTGCAGGGCCCCGAGGGGGCGCCGGTGATGGTGAGCGTGGGCAACTCCCGTCTCGAGCAGTTCAGCGCCTCCCTGATCGAACTCGCGAAGAAGGAGGGCTGGACCCTGGTCACGATGTGGAAGGGCGGCTGCGCCTACACCCCCGATGCCACGCTCGATGTGCCCGACTGCAACGCGTTCAGCGCCGACGCGGAGGCCTATCTGGACCGCGTCGCCCCCGACGCGGTCGTCCTGAACACCACCTTCTTGGACCGCGAGGGCGCCGAGGAGGTCATGCCCGGGATGGAGACCACCCTGCCGGAGCTGGCCGCCACCGGCACCCAGGTCGTGGCGATGCGCGACCTCCCCCGGATGCCCGTCGACCCCGCGGCCTGCACCGCGGAGAAGGGCGCCGAGGACCCGGACTGCGCCCCGCCGCTGCCGGAGCCGCTCCAGCAGGAGCGCCCCGATGCGCAGCTGATCGCCGGGACCCAGGGCGCCGCCGGGACGGGGCGCGCGGGCGGGACCGTGGTGCCGCTCGAGGTCAACGACCTGGTGTGTCCCGAGGAGATCTGCACACCCGTGATCGGCAACGTGGTGGTCTCGCTCGACGAGGACCACCTCACCGGCACCTACGGCGCGACGATGCAGGACGCCGTGGACGCCAGGCTGCGCGACGAGGGCTTCAGCTGGTGAGCGCCGCCACGGTGCCCTCGTCCCCGGGACCCTCGACCCCGGGATCCTCGTCCCCGGGCTCGTCTGCTGCGGTCTCGGCAGCACCCCCGGCCTACCGCCCCGAGCTGCACGGTCTGCGCGGCCTCGCGATCGCGCTCGTCGTGCTCTACCACGTGTTCATGGACCGGGTCTCGGGCGGGGTGGACGTCTTCCTGTTCATCTCGGCCTTCTTCCTCACCGGCAGCTTCGTGCGCCGGATGGAGGCCGGGAGGCCCATGGCCCCGATCGCCTACTGGGCGCGCACGTTCAAGCGGCTGCTCGCCCCGGCGGCGGTGGTCGTGCTGGCCACCCTCGCCGCCGTGCGGCTGTTCCTCCCGCCGAGCACCTGGATGCCCGCGATCCACGACGCGATCGCCTCGATGCTCCAGGTCGAGAACTGGCTGCTGATCCACCGGGGCACGGACTACGAGGCCGCCGCGACCACGGCGACCTCGCCGCTGCAGCACTTCTGGTCGCTGTCGATCCAGGGGCAGGTGTTCCTGCTGTGGCCGCTGCTGTTCGCGCTGTGCGCGGTGATCGCCCGCCGCTCCCGCGTGGCCCCGCGCCGCGTGGTGCTGATCGCCTTCACGGTGATCGCTCTCGCCTCCTTCGCCTGGTCAGTGGTCTCCACGGCGACCCAGCAGCAGACCGCCTACTTCGACACCACCGCGCGCATCTGGGAGTTCGCGGCCGGCTCGCTGCTGGCCCTGCTCCCGACCGCCGCCCCGGCCGATGGCACCCGATCCGCGCGGACCCGTCGGCTCCGGGTGGGGCTGGGCTGGGCGGGCCTGGCGGTGCTGATCTCGACCGGGGCGCTCATCGACGGCCGATCGATGTTCCCGGGCTGGATCGCCGCGATCCCGCTGCTGGGCGCGACGCTGGTGTTCCTCGCCGGCACGAGCGGATCCCGCCTCGGCGCGGACCGTCTGCTGCGCTCACGCGCCTTCTCCTTCCTCGGTGACATCAGCTACGGGCTGTACCTGATCCATTGGCCGATCCTGGCCATCGCCCTGGTCGCGACCGAGCGGGAGGCCGCCGGGCCGCTCCTGGGCCCCGCCATCATCGCGATCAGCGTGCTCCTCGCCGTCCTGCTCACCCGCTTCCTGGACACCCCCGTGCGCCGCTGGCCCTGGGCGAACCGTTCGCCCCGACGGGCGGGCATCGTGGTGGTCGCGGTGCTCGCGATCGGCCTGGTCCCGAGCCTCGGCGCCAAGCAGCTCCTCGAGGAGGCGGCGGAGGAGGCCGAGCGTCGGGCGACCGCGGACAACCCCGGGGCGCGCGCTCTCGATCCCGGCTTCGTGCCCCACCCGGAGGCGGATCCCGATGCCGCTCCCCTGCCGTCGGCCGCCACCCTCGCCCAGGACTGGGAGCACCTGCCCGAGGAGTGCTCCGGGGAGTTCGCGCCGGTCGAGGGGATGCTCGAGGGGTCCTGCCGGATGACGGAGGCGCCCGAGGGGGCGCCGGTGATCATCGCCGCGGGCAACTCGCGCCTCGCGCAGACCGCGGTCGCGCTGAGCGGCCCCGCCCAGGAGAACGGCTGGCGGCTGATCATCCTGCGGGCGCCGAGCTGCGTGTTCACCCCGGGCATCGACTCCTATCTGGGCGCTGAGTGCGACGCCCACAACGACGCGGCGCTGGACTACATCGACCAGGTGGGCCCGGAGGCCGTCGCCGTCTCCACCACGATGGTGCTCCATGAGGGGCCCGAGCGGGTGGACCGGGTCACCGAGGAGACGGTGCCCGCACTGCTCGCGGACGGCACCGACGTGATCGCGCTGCGCGACGCCCCGCGCATCGCCGAGAACCCCGTCGCCTGCCTCGAGGCAGGCGGCACGGTCGAGGACTGCACCCAGCCGCTGGAGCGGGACACGATGCCGCAGCAGCGCCCGGACGCCGCGGTGCTCGAGGAGCTGGCCGCCCGCAGCGAGGAGGGCGACGTCGGCGGGGATGGTGGGGAGAGCGGTGAGGTGTTCCCCGTGGACCTGCTGCCGATCACCTGCCCGCAGGACGAGTGCCCGCCGATCATCGGGAACATCCACGTCATGTTCGACGAGGACCACCTCACGGCGACCTACATGGAGTCCGCCGGCCCGGAGACGGAACGGCAGCTCGAGGAGGCCGGCTTCCGCTGGTGAGGCGCGGGCTCAGGGGACGTCGGGCCCGGTTCAGCCCTCGTCGAGGGCGCGCCGGGCGAGCGTCTCGACCCTCGACACGGCGGCACGGACCGGGCCGACGAGCTCGTGGTCGGGCCCGTACTCGCGCTGGGCGTCCTTGAGCAGCTCGTCGACCTGGACGAAGGCGTCCTCGAGCTGTCCCGTCTCGGCGGTGGCGACGGCCAGCTCGGTGCGCAGAGCGATCGCCTCGGGGACGAGCGCGGGGGTGTGGGAGTCGTCGCTGGCGAGCAGCTCGAGCAGGCGGCGGGTGGTGTCGTGGACACGCTGCTGCGGTGTGCTCATCGGGGGCTCCTCCGGAGTGGGACGGCGAACGGGGCAGGAACGATCCTACGGGGCGCGATGCCGCCGTCCGCCTCGGTGCGCAGTAGTCTGAGCAGGCCATGGAGATCAATCCCTACGAGTCGCGTCTGCGCATGCTGCAGCAGATCGACGGGGTGCAGATGCAGCGCGAGGCCTCTCCCGACGAGGAGACCGCCGGGTGTCCGGGCTGCCCGTACTTCTGGACCTGCCCGGTCCCGCATCGCGGCGAAGAGGTCAAGGCTCCCGTCGACATCGAGTTCGCCGATGTCGAGGACGTGCTGGGCCCGCGGGCGGCCTACGCCCCGCGCGATGAGTCCGACGTCGGCTGGACCGACGACTGGGTGGATGAGGACGGCCTGCGCGTCGAGGAGCCCGGCTCCCCCGAGCTCCTTGGCTCCCCGGAGCTCCCTGGTTCCACGGAGTTCCCTGGTTCCACGGACCTCCGGGCGGGGCTCGACGATCCGGACAGGCCCTCGGAGCCGGCGGACGACGTGAACGGTGAGGACGACGAGAACGGTGAGGACGGCGACGTGAGGGAGGCCCCGTCGTCCGCCGAACGCCGGGGGCGCACGTCCCCCCGGAGGTCAGCGGCACCCGCAGAGCGCGGCCGACGGCGCGCGTCGCGCTGGAACTTCTTCCGACGACGCTGAGTCAGGCGTCGCGCCCGCTCCGGCGTGCCGGTGCGGATCCGGAATCCGCCGGGGCATGGTCCACGGGGCACTGCCCCTCGCGCAGCGCGGCCCGGGCGAGGGTCGACACGGAGACGTCCGCCGGGCCCGGGTCGGCACTGCGCCCGCCCTGCCCGACGGCATCTCCCACCGCCGCGCCGACACCAGCGCCGACGGCAGCACCAGCACCAGCACCAGCACCAGCACCAGCACCAGCACCAGCACCAGCGATCGTCGTGCCGAACACGGGCGGGACGGTGCGGTCCACGCGCATCCAGCCGGCCGGGGCCGCGCCGGCCGGCTCGGGCTCGACGTCCGCCGCACCGCGTCCGGAGGAGATATCGATCCCGAAGATCGTGTGGAACGCCTCGACGTAGGCATCGGCGAAACCGGTCTCGGCGAGGTGACGGGCACGCTCGGCGGGCTGGTGCATGACCTTCGCGAGGATCCTGCGCACGCTGCGCTCGAGCACGTCGGCCGTCTCGCCGGAGACCTCGCGGCGCAGGCGGTCGACCTCGTCGTCCGCGGTGTCGGCGACCTCGCGGCGCAGGGCGGCCATCGCGGGGTCGATCCGCCGCACCTCCTGCTGCACACGGAACGCCTCGACGTTCTCCTCGATGATGTCGCGGGCGATCCGCAGCGCCGGATCATCGCTCGCGTCGACCCCGACCTTGAGGTCGGCGAGCCCGAGCACCGTCACTCCCTTGAGGTGGCGCACGAGCGGGTGCAGGTCGGAGCGCAGGGCGAGGTCGAGCACGATGGTGCGACCGGCCGTGAGGAACTGCTCGGGGAACAGCGAGGTGCCCCGCCCGGAGCAGGACAGCACCAGGTCGGCGTCCCGCAGAGTGGAGTCGAGCTCCTCGGGGCCGACCATGCGGGCCCCGTGGCGCTCCGCGAAGCCGGCCGCCCGGCCGGAGGGCGAGTACACCCGCAGATCGGTGACGCCGCGGCGGGAGAGTTCGGCGATCCCGAGCCGCGCGTAGGCACCGGTGCCGACGATGAGCGCGGTGCGCCCCTCGAAACCGCCCAGCTCGACGCCTGCACGGTCCACGGCGACGGACGCCCCGGAGCGACCGGAGGCGCCGACGGGGGCCTGGGTGGCGACCCGCTTCGCGCAGCGGAAGCCGTGCTGGAAGAGGTCGTGGAGCATCGAGGTGGTGCGGCCCGCGAGGCGTGCGGCCTCGTAGGACTGGCGCACCTGACCGGCGATCTCGGCCTCGCCGAGCACGAGGGAGCGCAGCCCGGAGGTGACCTCGTAGAGGTGCTGCGGCACGGGGGTGTCCATCGCGGCGTCGAAGCACAGGGAGACCACGTCGCGTTCGAGGCCGCTGGTGCGGGCCACGGCGTCGATCACGAGGTCCACGCCCTCATGGAAGCGGTCGGTGTCGAGGTAGACCTCGAGGCGGTTGCAGGTGCTCACCACGACGTGGCCGGCGATGATCGGGGCTGCCCCGCTGGTCCCGGTGCGTTCGGCCTGGAGGGCCTCGATCGCCGCGGGCAGGGTGGGTGCGTCCCGGGTGAGGGCGTCGAGCACATCGAGATCGAGGTGCTCGTGGGAGGCACGGAGGGCAGCGAGCATGGGCGCCAGTGTAGGCCCGCCCGCTGGGCTGAATGGCGCTCTCGGATCCGATGTGCACAATAGGTGTGTCATGACACAGAACCCCACGTCAGAGCCTTCTTTTGCCGACATCGCGTCAGATTCTTCGCGACGCATGTCAGATAACGGGATCACCGCAGGCCCGAGCACCGGCACCACCCCTGACGACCTCACCGCGGCACCCTTCGAGACCCCCTCGGACCCCACTGCAGCGGGGTCCGTCCTCCCCTCCGAGCACCCCGCCCGACGACCCGTCGCGGAGGGCGGAGTGTCCGATTCGTCCGTCCTGCGGGAGCTGCGAGGTGACCGAGCAGACACCCCCAGCGTGTGGTTCATGCGACAGGCGGGACGCTCCCTCCCGGAGTACCGCGCCCTGCGCGAGGGCACCACGATGCTCGACTCCTGCGTGCTCCCCGAGATGGCCGCGGAGATCACCGTGCAGCCCGTGCGCCGCCACCGCGTCGACGCCGGCATCTTCTTCTCCGACATCGTGGTCCCCGCCCGCCAGGCCGGCCTCGGCGTCGAGATCAGGCCCGGGGTCGGACCCGTCTTCGACCACCCGATCCGCACCGCGGCCGACGTCGACGCCCTGCCCCCGCTGGGCGATGACTACGAGGCCGCGCTCGACCCGATCCGCGAGGCCGTGCGCCTCACGGTGGCCGAACTCGGCACCACGCCGCTGATCGGCTTCGCCGGCGCCCCCTTCACCGTGGCCAGCTACATGGTCGAGGGCGGCCCCAGCCGTGACCACCTGCGCACCCGCGCCCTGATGCGCTCCCAGCCCGAGGTGTGGGCGCGCCTGGCGAGCTGGGTCGCCGAGCTCTCGGGGCGCTTCCTGCGGGCCCAGGTGCTCGCCGGGGCGTCCGCGGTGCAGCTGTTCGACTCCTGGGTGGGTGCGCTGTCGGAGGATGTATATCGCTCCGGCGTGCAGCGCCACTCCGCAGCGGCTCTCGCCCGGGTCGCCGACCTCCCGGTGCCGCGCATCCACTTCGGCGTGGGCGCCGCGCATCTGCTCACCCCCATGGTCGAGGCGGGCGCGACGGCGATGGGCGTGGACCACCGGCTGCGGCTGGACCAGGCTCTCGACATCCTCCCGGAGGGCACCCCGGTGCAGGGCAATATCGATCCCGCCGTGCTGTTCACCTCCGAGGAGGCACGCTTCGCCGAGGCCCGCGCCGTGCTCGAGGCCGGCTCCCGCGCGAGCGGCCACGTGGTGAACCTCGGCCACGGCGTCGCCCCCGACACGGATCCGCAGGTGCTCACCGATCTGGTGAGCTTCCTACACGAGCAGGACGCTCACCGGCAGGGCACGCACCAGGCATGAGCGAGCGCACCCTCGTCGTCGGCGGCGGACTCGCGGGCCTGCTCGCAGCCCGCCGCCACCAGCGCGCGGGGCACCGGGTGGTGCTCCTGGAGGCCGGCGATCCGGTGGGCGGCGCGATCGCCGACGTCCGGATCGCGCGTGACCCGGACGACGGCAGCACCAGCACGGATCCTGCCGCGCAGCTCGTCCTGAACGCAGGCGCCGAGGCGTACTCGATCGGCTCCGGTGCCGTGGATGCCCTGGTCGCCGAGCTGGGCCTGGCCGAGCAAGTCGTCAGCCCGCGCGAGGGCCTGAGCAGCCGCGTGGTCTCCGCTGCCGGGGTGCACCGGGCGCCGGGCGGCTCGCTGCTCGGCATCCCGGGGCGGCCCCTGGCGGCCGACGTCCGGGCGGTGCTGGGCCTGCGCGGCGCCTTGCGCGCGAGCCTCGAGCGCCTCCTGCCCGCGTCCGTCGGAGCCCGTCCCGGGGCGACCGTCGCCGAGGTGGTGCGCACCCGGCTCGGCGCCGCGGTGCTCGAGCGCCTCGTGGCACCCGTGGTCGGCGGGGTGCACTCGGCCGATCCCGCGACCCTCGAGTTCGCCGCCGCCTCCCCGCAGCTGAGCGCGGGCCTCGCCGAGCACGGCTCCCTCGTGACCGCCGTGCGGCGCCTGCGGGGCCGCAGCACGGGCAGCGCCGGGACCCGCGTCCACACCCTGGCCCCGTCGCTGGGCGCCCTGCCGGCGGCGCTGCTCGAGCAGTTCCTCGCCGCCGGGGGGATCGTGCGCACCTCCGTGGTGGCCACCGCGGTGCTCCGCGGCGCGACCGGGTGGCAGGTCCGCACCGCCGCCGGCGAGACCCTCGAGGCGGATCGTCTGGTGCTCGCCTGCCCGCCCGACACGGCCCACGACCTGCTGACGGCCGAGCCCGGGGAGCAGCAGGCGGGCGCGATCGGTGCCGTGGCACGGATCGCCTCGGCGATCCCGCAGACCCCGTCGGCCCCCGTGCGCCTGGTGGTCCTCGTGCTCGACGCTCCGCCTCTGGATTCCTTCCCCTCTGGCACCGGCGCCCTGGTCGCCCCCGGAACGGCGGGCGTCCGCGCCAAGGCGCTCACCCATGCGAGCGCCAAATGGGCGCATGTGCAGCGCGCCGCCCGCGAGGCGTTCCCGTCGGCCGCGAGCCCGCACGTGGTGCGGCTGTCCTTCGGCCGTCCGGGCGAGGAGCTCCCGGATCCCGCGGGGATCGTCGACCTCGCGCTGGCCGATGCCTCCCGCATCCTGGGGGTCGCGCTGCCGCGCGAGCAGCTGCTCGCCGCGCATGTGATCGACTGGGACCGTGCCATGAGGCAGCCCCGCCCGGGGCACCGCGCCGCCCTCGACGCGCTCACCGCCGTTCTGGGCGAGGAGCCGTCCCTCGAACTCGTCGGCTCCTGGAGAGCCGGCACCGGCATCGACGCGATCGTCCGCGCCGACGCCGCGCTGTCCCCCTGACCCCACGACCGCACGACCGCATGACTGCGCGACCCACGAACCGTGCACCTCCGGAGCATGCACCTCTCGACCCGCTGGACCCGCTCGACCCCTCACGACCCTGCAGTGGAAGGACATTCCTCATGACTGACGCGAAGACCCCCTCGACCGATCCCGAGCAGATCGCCCAGACCACGCGCTACACGAGCTACACGGTGTTCCGCCGGATCTCCGGCCTCACCGAGGACGGCGAGGTCACCACCGAGCAGATCACCGCCGCGCTCGGCGAGGTCACGTCGCTCATCGAGACCGCCTCCGACGGCGACGTCGAGATCCTGGGCTTCTACGACGTCTCCGGCTTCCGCGCCGAGGACGACCTCATGCTGTGGCTCGCGGCCGACAGGCCCGAGGCGCTGCAGGCCGCGCTGCGCGAGTTCGAGAACTCCCTGCCCGGCACCTGGCTGAACCGCGAGTGGGCCTCCGTCGGTGTGCACCGCATGGCCGAGTTCGCCCGCGGCCACGTGCCCTCGTTCATGGTCCCGGAGTTCTCGCGCAAGCAGTGGATCACCGTGTACCCCTTCGTGCGCAGCTACGACTGGTACCTGCTGCCCGACGACGAACGCAACCGCATGCTGCGCGAGCACGGAATGCTGGGCCGCGAGTACCCGCAGGTCAACGCCAACACCGTGGCCGCCTTCGCGCTCGGTGACTACGAGTGGCTGCTCTCCTTCGAGGCGGACGACCTCCACGACCTCGTCGACATGATGCGTCACCTGCGCTACTCCGATGCGCGCCTGCACGTGCGCGACGAGCTGCCCTTCCACACCGGCCGCCGCCTCGACTCCCTCGCGGACGTCGCCGCCCTGCTCGCCTGACTCGCCTGACACCCCACTTCTTGCGAAGGAACCTTCCGTGACTGACCCCACCACGTCGACGCCCCTCCCCCGCACCGTCGACCCTGCCTCTGCGACCCACACCCGTCGCGGAGAGTCCAAGCCCTTCGACGCGATCCTGTTCTCGTCGTTCGGCGGGCCCGACGGCCAGGAGGACGTGATCCCCTTCCTGCGCAACGTCACCCGCGGGCGCGGCATCCCGGACGAGCGCCTCGAGGAGGTCGCGGGCCACTACCGCGCCCTCGGCGGCCGCAGCCCGATCACCGAGCAGAACGAGGCGCTGATCGCCGCTCTCGAGCAGGAGCTCGCGGGCCGCGGCATCGACCTCCCGATCTACTTCGGCAACCGCAACTGGGCGCCCTACAACGCCGACGCGGTGCGCGCGCTGCATGCCGATGGCCACCGCCACGCCCTCGGCCTGGTGACCAGCGCCTACTCCTCGTACTCCTCGTGCCGCCAGTACCGGGAGGACTTCGGGATGGTCCTCGAGGAGACCGGCCTGGTCGACGAGGTGAGCATCGACAAGGTCCGCGTGTACTTCAACCATCCGGGCTTCCTCGAGCCCGTGGTCGACGGGCTCGGCCGCGCGCTGGCGAGCCTCGCCTCCGCCGGGCACGACGCCGAGCGGGTCGCGGTGCTGTTCTCCACCCACTCGGTGCCGACCTCGATGGCCGATGCGTCCGGCCCGGAGGAGACCCGCGTCGAGGGCTCCGGCGGCTGGTACGTCGAGCAGCATCTCGCGGCCTGCCGCTGGGTCATGGACCAGCTGCACGACGATTCGCCGGAGCTTCCCGACTGGCAGCTGGTCTATCAGTCCCGCTCCGGCGCCCCGCACATCCCGTGGCTCGAGCCCGACGTCAACGACGTGATCGCGCAGCTCGCCGAGGAGGATGCGGCCGACGCCGTGGTGGTGGTCCCGATCGGCTTCGTCACCGACCACGTCGAGGTCGTGTGGGACCTGGACACCGAGGCCAAGGAGACCGCCGAGGAGAAGGGGCTCGCCTTCCGACGGGTCGCGACCTCCGGCGAGGATCCCCGCTTCATCGCCGCCCTGGCGGATCTGGTCCAGGAGCGGCTGGATGCGCAGTTCCCGCGCCGCGTGGTGACCGACTTCGGGGGCACGCCGGACGTGTGCGGCGCGAACTGCTGCGTGGGCCGGATGTGCCGCCCCACCACGAGCGCCGTGGATTCGGCCGACGACGTGGCCCGCGCCCGGTCGGAGGCCGCCGCCGGAGCTGCCGCGGCAGCGGGAGCCTCCTCATGACGGCCACGCTCCCCCCTCTGACCATCGGCACCCGCGCCTCGCAGCTCGCCCTGACCCAGTCCGGCCAGGTCGGCTCGGCGATCGTGGAGGGGACCGGTCGCGAGGTGGAGCTCGTGCACGTGAGCACCCATGGCGACCGCGACCGCGTCAGCCCGCTCGCTCAGATCGGCGGCACCGGCGTGTTCGTCACCGCCGTGCGCCAGGCGCTGCTGGACGGCACCGTCGACGTGGTCGTGCACTCCTGCAAGGACCTGCCCACGCAACCGCTCGAGGAGATCACCCTGGCCTCGATCCCGGTGCGGGAGGATCCGCGCGATGCGCTGTGCGCGCGCGACGGGATGACGATGGATCAGCTGCCCGAGGGCGCCCGGGTGGGCACCGGCTCGCCGCGTCGTGCCGCGCAGCTGCTGCGCGCACGCCCTGACCTGGACGTGGTGGGGATCCGCGGGAACATCGAGACCCGTCTGGCCCGGGCGCTCGGGGACGAGGCGGATCTCGACGCCGTGGTGCTCGCCGCCGCCGGTCTGCAGCGAGTGGGCCGGGGCGCCGTGATCAGCGAGCTGCTGAGCGTGGAGATCATGCTGCCGGCGCCCGCCCAGGGCGCGCTGGCGGTGGAGGTCACCACAGCGGCCCTGCACGGTGAGACCGCGGAGACCGCAGAGACTGCGGAGACCTCGCCGGCCTGGTTCGCCGCGCGGCTGGCAGCCGTCGACGATCCCGCCACCCGCGCGGCGGTCACCGCGGAGCGGGCGCTGCTGCGCACGCTCGAGGCGGGCTGCTCCGCCCCGGTCGCCGCGTATGCGGAGATCGCGGACGGCGAGCTCGCGCTGCGCGCATTGGCGATCCGGCCCGACGGCAGCCACGTCGTCGAGGGCACCGCGCGAGTCGGCTTCGACCTCGTCGAGGACGATGCCTCGGGCACCGCCTCGATCCCCTTCCTGCTGGGCGCGGAGCTCGCCGCGGATCTGATCGAGCGCGGCGCCGGGGAGATCCTCGAGGCGGCGAAGGCCTGATGAGCGAGGGCCCAGGCCACGTCGGCCCGTCCCGTCCGGTCCTGGTCACGCGGCCTGCCGGCCGTGGGGACGGTCTGGTGACCCTGCTCGCGCAGCATGGGGTGGTCGTCGAGCACCGGCCTCTGACCCGTCTCCTCCCCGTGAGAGGGCCGGAGGTCGATCTCGCCCGCGAGCGCCTCGCAGCCGGGCAGTACTCGCACCTGGTCCTCACCTCCCGCACCGCGGTGGAGGCCTTCTGCCTCGCAGAATCTCCCTCGGCAGACTCGGCCGGATCAACCGGATCAACCGGATCAACCGGATCGCCCGGTGCGCCCGCGCTCCCCGCCTCCCTCGGCGTTCCCCCGCACACGCAGGTGGTCGCCGTGGGCGAGGGCACCGCGGCAGCGCTGGCAGCGATCGGGATCCGGGCCGACGTCGTCGCCGCCGGCTCCGGCGCTGCCCTCGTGGAGGCGATGCCGGTCGCGAGCTCGACCCCGACGTCCCGGGTGCTGTTCCCTGCCTCCGGCGCCGCCTCGCCCACCGTGCCCGAGGGGCTGCGGTCGAAGGGCTATCGCGTCGACCAGGTGACCGTGTACCGGCCCGAGCCCGTCGATCTCCCGGAGGCCTCCGCGCAGGCGCTGCGCACCGGCGGTTACAGCGCGATGGTGCTGACCAGTCCCATGATTGCGCGCCGTGCGGCGGCGATCGGGATCCACCCCTCCACCGCGATCCTCACGATCGGCGACCCGACCAGCGAGGCGGTGCGTGAGGCCGGCCTGAGGGTCACCCTCCAGGCCGAGGAGCCGACCGACGCAGCCCTCGCCGCCGTCGTCGTGCGAGCGCTCGACCTCGGCCCCTGACCGCCGCTCCTCTTCCCGGATCCCCCGCCCGCTCTTCCACCCGTCCCCTCCATCCGCAAGGAGCCACCCCATGACCCTCCCCGTCGACCGACCCCGCCGCCTGCGCTCGAGCGCCGCCATGCGCTCCCTGGTGCGGGAGAACACCCTGCGCCCGGCGGATCTCGTGCTGCCGATGTTCGTGCGCGAGGGGGCGAACGAGAACAAGCCCGTGAGCTCCATGCCCGGCGTCGTCCAGCACACGATGGATTCCCTGGTGCGCGCGTCGACCGAGGCCGCCGAGCGCGGCGTCGGCGGCGTGATGCTGTTCGGCGTGCCCGAGCACAAGGACGCCGTGGGCTCCGGGGCGACCGACCCCGACGGGATCCTCAACCGGGCTCTGGCGCGCCTGCGCTCCGAGCTGGGCGACGAGACCGTGATCATGGCCGATCTGTGCCTGGACGAGTTCACCGACCACGGGCACTGCGGCGTGCTCGACGCCGACGGCCGCGTGGACAACGACGCCACCCTGCTGCGCTACCGCGAGATGGCCCTCGCCCAGGCCGAGGCCGGCGCCCACCTGCTGGGCCCCTCGGGGATGATGGACGGCCAGATCGCGGCGATCCGTGAGGAGCTCGATGCGGCGGGGCATCTGGAGACCGCGATCTACGCCTACACCGCGAAGTACGCGTCGGCCTTCTACGGACCGTTCCGCGAGGCCGTCGACTCCTCCCTGCAGGGCGATCGGCGCACGTACCAGCAGGATCCGGCGAACGGCCGCGAGGCGCTGCGCGAGCTGGAGCTCGACCTCGCCGAAGGTGCCGATCTGGTGATGGTCAAGCCCGGGCTGCCGTATCTCGACGTGCTGCGCGAGGTCGCCCAGATCTCGCCGGTCCCCGTCGGCGCCTACCAGGTCTCCGGCGAGTACGCGATGATCGAGGCGGCCGCGGCCAACGGCTGGATCGACCGGGACCGCATGATCCTCGAGTCGCTGCTGGCGTTCCGCCGTGCCGGGGCCTCGACCGTGCTGACCTACTACGCGAGCGAGGTCGCCCAGTGGTACCGCGACGGGCTGCCCGCCCACCTGCGCGAGTTCCGCTGAGGCCAGGCACCCCGACCGGCTCACCCAGTCCACCCACCTCCCGCGACCCCTCCAGGAGACCTCCCATGACCAGTGCATCCTCCGCCGACCTCTTCACCCGCGCCCAGAAGGTGATTCCGTCCGGGGTCAACTCCCCTGTGCGCGCCTTCGGATCCGTGGGCGGCACCCCGCCGTTCCTGACCTCCGCGAAGGGCGCCCTGCTGCAGGACGCGGACGGCCGCGAGTACGTGGACCTGGTGGGGTCCTGGGGGCCGATGATCCTGGGCCATGCCCATGAGGGCGTCGTCGAGGCGGTGCGCGAGGCCGCCGGTCGCGGACTCTCCTTCGGGGCGCCGCAGCCCGGCGAGGTGACACTCGCCGAGGAGGTCATCTCCCGCATCGCCCCCGTCGAGCAGCTGCGCCTGGTCAACTCCGGGACCGAGGCGACGATGAGCGCGCTGCGCGTGGCCCGGGCGGCGACGAGCCGCGACGTGATCGTGAAGTTCGCCGGCTGCTACCACGGCCACGTCGACGCCCTGCTCGCCGAGGCGGGCAGCGGGGTCGCGACCTTCGCGATGCCGGGCTCCGCCGGCGTGACGGCGTCGACCGCCCGGGACACCGTGGTGCTGCCCTACGGAGATCGGGAGGCCGTGACGGCGCTGTTCGCCGAGCGCGGCTCCGAGATCGCCGCGATCATCACCGAGGCGGCGCCCGCGAACATGGGCGTGGTCACGCCGCCTGAGGCCGACGGCATCGGCTTCAACCGCTTCCTGTCGCAGACCGCGCACGCGAACGGCGCACTCCTGATCAGCGACGAGGTGCTCACCGGGTTCCGGGCGAGCCGTGAGGGCTACTACGGGGTCGACGGCCCCACCGGGGTCGCTGGGGCGGATGATGCCTGGGCGCCGGACCTCATGACCTTCGGCAAGGTCATCGGCGGCGGGCTGCCCGTCGGCGCCTTCGGCGGCCGGAAGGACCTCATGGGGCTGCTGGCACCGGCCGGTCCGGTGTACCAGGCGGGAACCCTGTCCGGGAACCCGCTCGCCACGGCGGCGGGTCTGGCGACCTTCGCGGGCCTGGACGAGGCGGCCTACGAGACTCTCGGGGCGGCGTCGAGCACGCTGCAGCAGCTGGTGGCCGACGCTCTCACCACGGCCGGGGTCCCCCACGTCATCCAGAGTGCCGGGACCCTGTTCTCGGTGTTCTTCCGCGAGGATCCGGTGACGGGTTATGCGGACGCGAAGGCGCAGGACACCGCGGCCTTCACCCGGTTCTTCCACGCGATGCTCGAGGCAGGGGTCTACCTGCCTCCGTCGGCCTTCGAGGCATGGTTCGTCTCCACAGCGCACACGCCGGAGGTGCTCGATCGCATCGCCGCTGCGCTGCCGGGAGCGGCGAAGGCTGCCGCCTCGGCGTGAGCTGACCGCGGCGTGAGCTGACCGCGCGCCCTCAGGTGAGGGCCCGGGGTCTGGGCACCGGGAGTCGGTGCCCAGACTCAGGGACTCAGGGACTCAGGGACTCAGGGACTCAGTGCCGCATGCCCGAGCTCATCAGGCGTTGCCCGGGGCGACGCTCCGGACGGTCGCTCGGATCACGGCGCGAACTGCGATCACGACGAGAGCGATCAGTGCGAGCAGGCTGACGAGGTGGAGGACCCCGGCCCACGGCGAATGGTCGGCTCCGCCGATCCCGAACGTGTCGGCCAGAGTCATCCCGGCGGGGAACGACGCCACGAAGTACGCCGGTGTGCCGAGCATGAGCAGCCCGAGCATCGCCACCAGCATGCCTGTGGTGGGGATCCGTCCGCGCCACCCGATGATCGTGATGAGCACGGCGATCAGGGGACCCAGCGCCAGGACGACGATCATCAGACCCCACCCCATGGTGTCGGCGGTGTTCCCCACCGCCGCGCTGATCTCTCGCAGCGAGCTGCCCGGCACCGCCGCGAGCGGGTTCAGCACCTGGATCTGAAGGGCTGCGAAGACGGCATAGGCGAGAACCAGCGCCGTGCCCCCGACCCCGATCCATCGAGAAGCCGGATTCGCCCTGGTTCTGATGCTCGGTGAGGCGGCGGCCGAGGCGTAATACGTGGTCATGACGAGATCCTGACACCAGGGGCCCCCACGGCGAGGGAGAAGTTGTGGAGGTCTCGGGGGCGTCCTGGGCATCGGTGCGCGCGGGCCTGGCTCGGGGCGGAGTTCCCGGCCCCGAGGAGACCGCTCCCGCAGATCAGACAGACTCCCGCCCTTCATCCTGGGTGGACCCTCGTCCTCTGCCCTGCGTGGGCCCTCGTCCTCGGGAACTGCGCCGAGGTACGCGACGGCGCTTGCTCACCCGGGTCCTTGTCCTGGTGTCCCCTCGGCGGCGAGATGCACGGATCTGACGCACTCGGCGATAACGGCGAGGGCCGCCGGCCGGTGCCTCCCTGTCGGACGGAGTCGACCTGTTGGATGCGGGCGACTTGGTGGACGCGGTTGACCTGTTGGTTGCGGTCGACTCATCGGGTGGAGTCGATGTGTCGGATGCTCGGGACGAGTCCTGCCCTCCCGACGCCATCGGTGGACTCACGGCCTCCTCGGACGGACCGAGCGGCTCTGGCGTGGTGGTGCGGGTGACGCCGTTGACGCTGGTCCACGTGACGCTGTGCCCCTGGGTCTCCGGAGCATCGTCCCGTTCGACGCTGCGCGTCTGCTGCTCCTTGTCGTTGCAGAAAACACAGTCACCGTCTCCGTTGTCCAGGCAGGTGTGACCGCCCTCGGAGTAGGGCTTGATGTGGTCCGTCTGGCGGATGGGGGCGTCGCAGAAGGGGCCGCGGCAGGTCACGTCGCGCCAGAGGATGAATCGTGCGAGCGCCGGAGGGAAGGCTCGGGCTGTGGACTCCATGGCGACGAGCTCACCGGTGGTGGGGTGCGTATAGAGGCGTCTGAGCTCGGCTCGAACAGCAGGCCCGTCCTCCCCCAGCGCCTCGTCCATCACGTTCTTCTTGCTGCTGAGCGCGGCGCGCAGCTCCTCACGGAGCGATTCGGAGGGCACCGGCCCGTATCCCTCGATATGGGCGATGTCGCCCTGGCTGGGAGTGAACAGAGCACGGTCGGTGATGATCACCCCGATGTCGAGGGTCATGGGGGCCATGCCCGTCTCGCGACCCAGGAGCGTGTCCACGAAGATATCCGCCTGGATGGCCTGGTGACCCCGGCGGTCCCCCTGGGCTCGCAGTTTCTCGGCGTCGAGCGAGAGGCGCTTGCGGATCAGTGCGGCGTCCAGGGAGGGGAGCCGCGCGGAGACGGTCGCCATACCGTGCTCGCCAGGCCGCACTGTGACGTGACGACGGGTGCGGGCATACTGATGCCGTCGCGCCTCCCCCTGTGGGTCCGCTGCCTCGATCTGCCGTGCGACCTCGCGCTTCCATCTCTTGGTGCCCGCACCGTCGAGGGCAGGAAGCCGCTTCGCGAGACCGCGATCCACCTGCTGGCGCTGCTCCGGGGACAGGGGCGCGACGGAGGCGGCTGCGCTGTGGACCTTCTCGAAGGTCACCTGCCCCGTCACGATGGCCTCGAACATCTCCGGCATGGACTCGACCATGCGTCGGCACGAACCCAGGGTGCGCCCGGCACCGGACGGGGAGCGGTGGGTGATCATCGAGATCTCCCGGGTCGCAGCGCGCTCGGCCCGCTTGTCGAGGATCGCCTCCGGGGCCATGGCTGTGATCTCCTGAGCGGCGTTCGCCGCCTCCTGCGCATGGGTCTCGCGACGAATCGATTCCGCCAGGCTCACAATGGCTCGAGCCTCGAGCGCCTCCAGGGCGGAGCGCTGTTCATGGAGCCGCCCGACGACAGCGGAGTAGTGCGCCGACAGCCGCTCCGGGCCGTCGAGAGCGAACATGGCGCCCGGTTCGAGAGCGAGCTCCGCGAGCAGATAGGACTGGTCTCCGAGCAGTTCCGCGAGAGCGACCGGGCCGCCGTGCCGCAGAACATCGAGCTGCCGGCGGGTGGGGTCCCCGTCGTCCGCGTCGACATCCTGCGAATCCGTGTTCATGCCTCTATTGTTCCGCCGGGCACCGACAAAAGAAAGAGCGGGTCACAGAATGTGGATAACCTCCATGCACCTTCTCGGCCCTGCGGATCGCTCCGCTGATTTCACCGCCCGACGACCCCCGACCCCCGACCCCCGACCCCTCAAAGCTCACTGACCGCCCCCGAGCAAGGAGCCTGCACGACATGCCTCACCACGGCACACAACATCCCAGGTCAACAGCACGCACGACATCCCTTCACACCGAGACTCGCCGCACCGCACGCCACTCATCGGCCGCCTCGATACTCCCATTGTGGATAAACCACCCCTGGGGAGGAAAGGTTGGCTATTGCCTCTCCACGACACATTTTCTGATCGCCCACCAGCACGATGTGGAAAACCACCCTGTGGGGAGGAAGGATGATTTCCGTCGAACGTCCCGAAGAACCCGGACGACGCCCCGAGTCAGCAGGAGTCGGCTCATGACAGGATGCTCGACACCGCCGCTCACGGACCTTCAGGATGGGCTTCGTCGCCGGGCGCTCGCCTCCGGACCTGGCGTCACGCTCCGTAGCTCAGCCCGGTAGAGCAGCTCCCCCATAAGGAGGCGGTCGCAGGTTCGATTCCTGCCGGAGCGTCGTCGTCACTCGACAGCCCGTCGGCGCCACCCGTCGGCGCCACCCGTCGGCATCACCCGTCGTCGCAGCCCCACGTCGTCGCCCGTCAGCCCCGCCACGTAGTCTCGGAGTCGTCTCCCGCCACTGCAGTCCCGTCGCTGCAGGAGGCCCCACCCCCGATCTCGAGGTGTCCCCCATCGCACGCCGGAATGCCACCACCAAGAAGCCTGTGCTGAGTCGACTCATCCTGCCCGACCTCGAGCCGGCGGACGCCGATCAGCTCGAGGCTCACGACAGCCACGAAGGGCTCCGGCTCGAGGGGGCGGACCTCTCCGGGCTCGACCTCACCGGCGCCACCTTCACGGAGTGCGAGCTGGTGGGCGTCACGGCGCACACGACCACGCTGACGCACGCACGGCTGATCGAGACGCGCCTGGAACGGCTGAACGCCCCGGTCCTGGACGCGACCCGCAGCACCTGGCGCGACGTCGAGCTGAGCGGGTCGCGGCTCGGCGCGCTGGACATCTACGACGCGGAGATCCGCTCCACCCGGATCGTGGGCAGCAAGTTCGACTGGATCAATCTGCGCTCCTCGACGCTCGAGGACGTGCTCTTCGAGGACTGCACGATCGACGAGCTGGACCTCGCCGGCGTCACCGCCACGCGAGTCGCCTTCGTGAACTGCCGCGCCAGCAGCGTCGCCCTCGCCCACGCCCGATTGAAGGACGTGGATCTGCGAGGGCTCGAGATGGGCGCGATCAGCAACCTCGAGGGCATGTCCGGCGCAACGCTCGACGCCCAGCAGGTCACCGAGATGGCGCCGGCGTTCGCGAGCCACCTGGGGATCCGCGTCGAAGGCTGACCACGCCCTCTCCACTCCCGAGTCCCGGACGCCGACGCTCCTCGTGCACTACGGTGCGAGAACCGCTGGCACCCTGCCGAAGGAGCATCCCGATGACCGGAATCCGCGCTCTCACCCTCGTCCTCGACGAACCGTCCTCGATCGCGAGCGCCCTGCGCGACGCGCTCGGCTGGACCATCGAATCCGATGTCGGCAGTTTCGCCTCGCTGACTGCGCCGGGCAGCATCCCGCTCTGGATCAACGCCCCGGCCCCGGGCGACGAGACGTCCCGCGGCGTCGTGATCCACATGCACTGCGACGACGTCGACGAGGCGTTCCAGCAGGCGATCGAGCGCGGCGCGCTCGCGGTGCGGGAGCCGGTCGACATGGACTTCGGCGAGCGCTCCGCCTGCGTGCAGATCCCCGCCGCCCCCGGCGTCACGATCGACTTCTCGCGCCCGCTGGGTTGATGCCCACCCCGGTCAGCAGAACGCGGGCCGAGGTGATCCCCGACCCGCGCCTGACTTGCGAGCGTACGCTCAGCCGCGCCCGCTGAGGCGCTGTTTCCGCGAGGTGATCTCGCCCGTGTTGAACCCGGCCAGGTGCAGTCCGCCGTGGAAGCGGGCGTGCTCGATCTTCACGCAGCGGTCCATCACCACGTCGAGCCCGGCGGCCTCGGCGATCGCCGCGGCCTCCTCGTTCCACGAGCCCAGCTGCAGCCACAGCGCCTTCGCGCCGACGTCCACCGCCTCCTGGGCCACGCCCGGCAGGTCGGCGTCCTTGCGGAACACGTCCACCAGGTCCGGCACCACCGGGAGGTCGGCGAGCGAGGCATAGGCCGGCTGCCCGAGGATCGTGTCGGCCCGCGGGTTGACGAAGTACACGTCGTACGGCGAGCTCGAGCGCAGGTAGGTCGCCACGAAATAGCTGGCCCGCGAGGGGTTCGCCGAGGCGCCGACGATCGCGATGCTCTTCGCCCGACGCAGGATCGCCAAGCGATCTGGGGCCGACGGACCCTGCCAGGTGCGCAACGGGGCGCCTGCCTCGGTCGCCCCGGTCTGGCCTGACGGGCCCGACGGGGCTGAGGGAACTGGCGGGACGGCGCAGGCCGAGCCCGCACCCTCCACACTGATGCCGGTCATCGTGTCTCCTCCGTCCGCTGGGTCCCTGTCGCCGTGGTGATCGCCTGGTCCAGGTCCCACAGGATGTCGTCGATGTCCTCCAGGCCGACCGAGATGCGGATCAGGTCCGCCTTGACGCCGCCTGCGGCGAGCTGCTCCGGGGAGAGCTGCTGATGGGTGGTCGAGGCGGGGTGGATCACGAGCGTGCGCGCGTCACCGATGTTCGCCAGGTGCGAGGCGAGCTGCAGGTTCGCGATGACCTCCTCGCCCGTCGCCCGGGCGGCAGCGGCTTCTTCCTCCTCGGTCCCGAACTCCCCCGTCGGCCGCACGCCGAAGGCGAAGACGGATCCCGGGCCGAGCGGCAGGTACTTCTGCGCCCGCGCATGGTGCGGATGGGACGGCAGCCCCGCCCAGGTCACGTACGAGATCCGCGGATCCTCCTCGAGCCACTGCGCGACGGCCGCGGCCCCCGCGAGGTGGGCGTCGATGCGCTGCGGGAGCGTCTCGACGCCCTGCAGCAGCTGGAAGGCGGACTGCGCGGGCAGCGATGGGCCGATGTCGCGCAGCTGCTCCGAGCGCAGCTTGGTGAGGAAGCCGTACTCGCCGAAGTTGTCCCACCACCTGATGCCGCCGTACGACACGACCGGCTCGGTCATCTGCGGGAAGTTGCCGTTGCCCCAGTCGAAGCGGCCCGATTCCACGACCACGCCGCCCAGCGTCGTGCCGTGCCCGCCGAGGAACTTCGTGGCGGAATGGATCACGATGTCGGCCCCGTGCTCGAGCGGACGCACCAGGTAGGGGGTCGCCAGCGTCGCGTCGACCACGAGCGGCACCCCGTGCTCATGGGCGAGGGCGGCGAGGCCCTCGAGGTCGGCGATCTCGCCGGAGGGGTTGCCGACCATCTCGACGTAGAGCACCTTCGTCTCCGGCCGGAACGCCGCGCGGAAGTCCTCCGGGTCCGACGAGGGCACGAAGGTGGTCTCCACGCCGAAGCGGCGCAGGGTCACGTCGAGCTGGGTGACGGTGCCGCCGTACAGCTGCGCAGAGCTCACCACGTGGTCGCCCACGCCCACGAGCGCGGCGAAGGTGATGAACTCCGCGCTCATCCCCGAAGCCGTCGCGACCGCACCGATCCCGCCCTCGAGCGAGGCGATGCGCTCCTCGAAGGCCGCCACGGTGGGGTTGCCGATGCGGGAGTAGATGTTGCCGTACTTCTGCAGGGCGAAGAGGTTCGCCGCGTCGGCCGCATCGTCGAAGACGAACGAGGTGGTCTGGTAGATCGGGACCGCTCGCGCGCCGTGCTGGGCATCGGGCGTTCCGCCCGCGTGGAGGGCCCGGGTGCGGAACCCGAAGGTGCGCTCCGGGCTCGGCGCGGAGGCAGCATCGGAACCGGGCACGGCCGATGGGGACTGCTGAGTCGTCTCGTTCACGCAGACACCCCCACCGTCGACGGGTGATCCTCGGGCAGCGTCTCGGCGGTCGCCGCGGCGGCCTCCTCGGCGCTCACGCCGGGCACCACGGGCAGCAGGTCGGTGTTCAGCTCGGTCCCCTGCGCCCGGGCGAGGTCCTTCTCCTTCTCGCGCACGATCGGCATCACGTCGCGGCCGAAGGCGGCGGTCTCCTCGGTGAAGTGGAGGTAGCAGGTCAGCAGCAGGTTCACGCCCACCTTCTTGTACTCGATGATGCGGTCCGCGATCTCCTCGGGGGTGCCTATGAGCTGCGTCTTGAAGCCGTCGTTGTACTGCACGAGGTCCTCGAAGGAGGAGTCGGCCCACATGCCCTTGCCGTCCTTGGTGGAGGCGCCGGCCTCCTGCACGGACTGCCTGAAGCCCTCGACGGCGGGACGGTGCGCCTTGGCGACGATCTCGCGCAGGGTCTCCTCCGCCTCCTTCCGGGAGTCCCGCGCGATGACGAAGCCGTTCAGGCCGAACTTCGGCGCACGACCGGCCTCCTGGGCGGATGCCAGCACGCCGGCGACGTTCTCCTGGTAGCCCTCGAGGGTGCGGCCGTTGGAGAAGTACCAGTCGGCGACGCGGCCCGCGGTGGCCTGTGCGGCGGTGGAGTTGCCGCCGAAGAAGATCTCCGGGTGCGGGCGACCGGGCACGTCGACGGGCTTGGGCGAGAGGGTGAAGTCGTCGATCGAGTAGTACGTCCCGTCCTGGGAGTAGCCGTTCTCGGTGAGCAGACCGCGCAGCGCGGAGATGAACTCCTCGGTGCGCACGTAGCGCTCGTCGTGCTCGAGCCAGGGCAGCCCGAACTTCACGAACTCGTCCTTGAGCCAGCCGGAGACGATGTTCACCGCGGCGCGACCGCCGGAGAGGTGGTCCGCGGTGATCAGCCACTTGGCGAGCACCCCGGGGTGCCACATGCCGGGGTGGAAGGCGGCGATCACCTTCAGGCGCTCGGTCGCGCCGAGCAGGGCGAGGCTGAAGGCGGAGGCCTCGTGCTGCTTGTCCGCGCCGTAGCTCGCGGCGTAGCGGGTCTGGGTCAGCGCGTACTCGAAGCCGGAGTTCTCCGCGACCTGGGCGAGGCGCGAGTTGTAGGGCAGCTGCCAGTCGGTGCGCTGCTCGATGGTGGAGACGACGAGGCCTCCGGAGACGTTCGGCACCCAGTACGCGAACTTCAGCGGCGTCTCGAAGGTCGAGGCGGGGACGGTGGTGGTCATGGGTCCTCCAGGGTCGTGGGTGGGAATCGACGTCGGGGTCCGGGTCGGAGTCTGGGTCAGGGGTGCGGAGCGACGGCCGGGTCGTCCGCGGGGAGCTCGGCGAGCACCGCGGCCACGGCGTCGACCGCCTCCGGGTTCTGCAGGGATGTGACGTCCCCCAGCGGCTGCGGGGTGCGCCCCGCACGCCGGGCGCGCTCGGCATGGACCAGCTGGGCGAGCAGGCGCCGCATGATCTTGCCGGAGCGGGTCCGCGGCAGGTCCGGCACCTCGATCACGAAGCGGGGCTTGGCGATCGGCCCGATCTCCGTGGCGACCCGGGCGCGGAGAGCTCCCGGGTCCAGAGCTGCCGTGCCCGAGGGGATCACGAACACGGCCACGGCCTGCCCGGTGAGCGGGTCCTCGACGCCGGCGGCGCCGACCTCCTGCACCGACCGGTCCGCGACCAGCGCGGATTCGATCTCGATGGTGGAGAGCCGATGTCCGGAGACGTTCACGACGTCGTCCAGGCGGCCGAGGATCCAGAAGCAGCCGTCGGCGTCGACCGTGGCGGAGTCGCCGGCGACGTAGTAGCCGCCGTGCTCGCCCCGGCCGGCGTAGTCCGCCCAGTAGGAGTCGCGGTAGCGCTCGGGGTCGCCCCACACGGTGCGCGCCATCCCGGGCCAGGGCCGACGGGCCACGAGCGTGCCGGCCACACCCGTGGGCTGCTCGGCGCCCGCCGCGTCGACGACGGCCATGTCGATGCCGGGCAGCGGCACGGTCGCCGAGCCGGGCTTGAGGGTGGTCACGCCGGGCAGGGGCACGAGCATCGAGGCGCCGGTCTCGGACTGCCACCAGGTGTCGATGATCGGCAGCACGCCGCGGCCGAAGGTGCGGTGGAACCACACCCAGGCCTCGGGGTTGATCGCCTCGCCGACGGTGCCCAGCAGGCGCAGCGAGGACAGGTCGTGCCCGGCGGGCAGCTCGTCCCCGAACCAGCTCATGAAGGTGCGGATCAGGGTGGGCGCCGTGTAGTAGACGGTGACGCCGTAGCGCTCGATGATCTCCAGGTGCCGCTCGCGGGTCGGCTCGCCGGGGGTGCCCTCGTAGATGACCTGCGTGAGCCCGTTGGAGAGCGGACCGTAGATCTCGTAGGTGTGGGCGGTGACCCAGGCGAGGTCCGCGGTGCACCAGTGGACGTCGTCGCTCGTCGCGTCGAAGTGCGCCCAGTGCGACCACGAGGTGTGCGTGAGATAGCCGCCCGCGGTGTGCACGAGGCCCTTGGGCTTCCCGGTGGTGCCGGAGGTGTAGATGATGAACAGCGGATGCTCGGCGTCGAAGCTGCGGGCCTCGTGCTGATCGCTCGCCGTGCCCACGCTCTCGTGCCACCACACGTCACGGCCCGGGGTCCAGGCGATGTCCTGGCCCGTGCGGCGCACGACGAGCACGTGCTCGAGGTCGGGCAGGTCGCGGGCGGCGTCGTCGGCCTGGGACTTCACCTCGACCGCCGTCCCGCGGCGGTACTGGCCGTCGGAGGTGACCAGGAGCTTCGCCCCGGTGTCCTGCAGGCGGAAGCGCACCGCCTCGGCGCTGAACCCGCCGAAGACCAGGGAGTGCACGGCGCCGATGCGGGCGCAGGCCAGCGCGATGACGACGGTCTCCACGAGCACCGGGAGGTACACGACCACGCGGTCGCCGGGCACGATGCCCAGATCCGTGAGGGCGTTGGCGGCCCGGCTCACGCGGCGCTGGAGGTCCTCGTAGGTGACGGACTCGCGGTCCCCTCCCTCTCCCTCGAAGTGCAGGGCGACCTTCGTGCCCCTCCCGGCACGCACGTGGCGGTCCACGCAGTTCTCGGCGACGTTCAACCGTCCGCCGACGAACCAGCGGGCGGCGGGGACGCTCAGCACGCCGGTCGCGGGATCCGTCGTCGGCGGCTCCCACTCGTGGGCGGTGTGCCAGGGCTCGGCCCACTCCAGGCGGCGCGCGGCGGCCTCCCAGAAGGCGGTGGGATCCGCCGACGCCGTGGCGTAGATGCTCGCGTCCACGTTCCATGTCCCCTCGAGCGCGGGGTCCGGCGCGAAGGCGCGGGTCTCGACCAGTCGGGTCTCGGTCGGTCGGCTCTCAGCCCGTCGAGTTGCAGTCTGTCGGTTCTCGGTGATGCTCATGTCCACCGCCTCAGCAGCTTCTTCTCGGCGATCCCCAGCAGGGCGTTGGTCAGGCTGCCCAGCAGGGCGAGCAGCACGATGGCCAGCAGGATCCGGTCCACCCGGCCGGTCTGCTGGGAGTCGTTGAGGATGAATCCCAAGCCCATCGAGGAGGCGATCAGCTCGGCGGCGACCAGGAACAGCCAGGCCTGGGCGAGCGCGAGGCGCAGCCCGGAGACGACCGAGGGCACCACGGCGGGCAGCTGGATCGTGCGGAAGAGCGACCAGCCGCGCAGGCCGAAGCAGCGCCCGGCCTCGACCAGATGGGGGTCGATGTGGCGCAGCGCGGCGGCGACGGTGGTGAACACCGGGAAGAAGGCACCGATCGCGATCAGCGTGATCTTCGATTCCTCCCCGATCTGCAGCCACAGGATCAGCAGCGGCACCCAGGCCAGCGAGGGCACCGCGCGCAGGGCGGCGAGCGTCGGGTTCAGCAGCGCGTCCCCCGCGCGGGACAGGCCCACGACGGCGGCGACGGCGAGGCCCACGACGGAGCCGGCCGCGAAACCGATCAGCACACGCTGCACGGAGATCGCGATGTGCAGTCCCAGCTCGCCGCGCCCGAGGAGCTCGGCGCCGGCCTGCACGACGGCCCACGGACCGGGCAGGCGATAGGCGGGGACCAGCTCGGCGGCGGTCGTGAGCTGCCAGGCCAGCAGGATCAGCAGGGGCAGCACGGCGCCGGCGGCGAGGCGCACGCCGGTGCGGTCCCAGACGGTGCGGGGAGCGGACGGAGCATCCGCTCCGGCCCGGCCCGTGCCCCCGCCTGCGCTCCCGCCCGTGCTCCCGTCGGCGCGACGGGCGGCGTCCAGCGCCTCGGCCTCGGCGGTCCGCCCGGCGGCGCTCGCGGCGTCGACGACGAGGGCGTCGCCGGATCCCGGCACGCTCATTGCTTCTCCACCGCGGCGGTCGCGAAGTCGGCGTGGAGGATCTCGCCGCGGGCCGTCTCCACGGCCTCGGCCCCGCCCCGGACGTCCCCGGAGTCGGAGAGCATCGGGGAGATCGCCTCGAGCACGGCGAGCTGATCCTCGCCGGGCACTCCGGAGACGTCGAGGTTCGAGCGCTCCTGGATCACGGTGGTGGCGACGGCGAGGTCGATGCTCGCCGCGTCGGCCAGCAGCTGCGCAGTCTCCTCGAGGTTCTCGAGCGCCCAGGTGCGGGCCTGCTCGTAGGCGTCCACGACCACCTGGGCGACGTCCGCGTGGTTGTCGATGAAATCCTCGGTGGCGTTGAGGAAGCCGTAGGTGTTGAAGTCGACGTTGCGATACACCAGCTGCGCACCGGACTCCTTCTCGGCGGCCGCCATGATCGGGTCCAGGCCGGACCACGCCTCGACGCTGCCGCCCTCGAGGGCGGAGCGTCCGTCGGCGTGCTGCAGGGGCTGGAGCTCCACCTCGTCGACGCTGAGGCCGGCCTCGGCGAGGGTCTGGACCAGGAAGAAGTAGGGGTCGGTGCCGGGGGTCGCGGCAACAGAGCGGCCCGCGAGATCCGCGGGGCCGGTGATGTCGCTGTCCTCGCCGACCACGAGGGCGGACCACTCGGGCTGGCTGTAGATGTCGATGACCTTGATCGGGGAGCCGTTGGCGCGCGCCAGCAGCGCGGCCGAGCCGGCCGTGGAGGCGACGTCGGCCGATCCGGAGCGCAGGAACTCGTTGGCCTTGTTGGAGCCGGCCGACTGCACCCACGTCACGGTCACGGCGCTGCCGAGAGCGTCCTCGATCAGCTTCTGGTCGCGCACCACGAGGCTGAGCGGGTTGTAGGTGGCCCAGTCGATGGTGAGGGTGCCGGTGCTCCACTCCCCCTCGCCGCCGCCTGCGCTCGCGGTGTTCTCGGACCCTTCGCCGGGCACGCAGGCGGCCAGGCCCATCCCGGCCATCGCCGAGAGGCCGAGGGCGGTGGCGGTGCGGCGGCTGATGCGAGGGGTCATGAGGAGATCTCCGTGGTGGTCTGGGCGGGCTGGATGGGCTGAGCGGGCTGAGCCGGCTGAACCGGCTGAGCGGGCTGAGCGGGTTGGGGCGAGTGGACGCCGAGACCGGCGAGCAGCTCGACGCGGAGCTCGGCCAGGGAACGGTCGGCGCGATCACGGGGGCGGGCGCCGGGCACCTCGAGGGTGCGGGCGATCGAGTCGGCGGCGGGGTCCTCGAGAAGCGAGCGCAGCAGCAGCACCCGGTCGGCCAGGTAGAGGGCCTCCTCGACGTCGTGGGTGACGACGAGGACGGTGGTGGGCTCGGCGGCGTGGATCTCGAGCAGCAGGTCCTGCATGCGCAGGCGGGTCAGCGCGTCGAGCGCCCCGAAGGGTTCATCGAGCAGGAGCACCTCGGGGCTGCGGGCGAGGGCCCGGGCCAGGGAGGCGCGCTGGGCCATGCCGCCGGAGACCTCGCGGGGACGCTGGGTCGCGGCGTGCTCGAGGCCCACGAGCTGGAGGAGCTCGCGCACGCGCTCGCGTCCTTCGCGCCGTCCGGTGCCGCGAGGCAGGCCGAGGGCGACGTTGTGCTCGAGGGTGCGCCAGGGCAGCAGGCGCGGCTCCTGGAAGGCGACGGCGGTGCGGGGATCGGTGCCGCGGATCGCCGTGCCGCCGATGCGGATCAGGCCCTCGGTGGGGGAATCCAGGCCGGCGACCAGGCGCAGCAGGGTCGACTTCCCGCAGCCCGAGGGACCCACCACGGCGAGGATCTCCCCGCTGGGCAGATCGAGGTCCAGACCGCGCAGCACGTCGCGGGCCCCTTGCGCGGACGGGAACGAACGGGCGATCGACTCGAGCCGCACCCCGCTGCGGGGCGTCGATGAACTCCCGTGACGTTCCGGGAGGCCGGAGCGCGCGACGGGTGCGGAGTCGACATGCACGGTGCTGGTCATGCCTCGCATCATGGTGGCGGACACGCCGACGATGCCAGCGCGGCGTCATAAGACGAAACATTCAGGACGGGTAGCCCCGCTATGCACCGTCACCCTGGTTCACGGACGAGACCTGGGACACAGCCCTCGCCGAGGGCACAGTTCTCGATCCGGACTCGGCCCACGCTCCGGACGATCCAGGCTGTACGCCGCACGTCGCACGACGCATAGCGCCCGATGCGGGTCGAGTGTGACGTGCAGGGCGAGGCGTGTGGCGCGGGCCATGCTCCACTTCCATATCGCGCCATGTTCCGGCCACCTCGCGGGCCCGCGGGTCAATAGACGACAAATCCCGCGACCCGTCTCGTTCAAACCCCTCGATTCGGACGCGGTCCGCTCCTAGCGTTGAGGCCTCATCCCCCGGACGCCCCGGCTGTGGGCACCGATCATTCGGGCACAGGCTCCCCGGGCACCATCGTCCGTCAGGACAGCACCGCTCCACCGAGCACCGCGTCGCGGGATGCGACAGACCACCAGCAGCACGCGAGAAGGATCAGACCCATGACGCACCAGAACACGCACCGCGCCCTCGGCCGCGCCGTCACGCCCCTCACCGCCAGCCGCCGCGCAGCTCACGTCTTCGGCGGAAGCGCCGTCCTCGGCACTGTCCTCGTCGGCACCGCCTTCGCCGGCGGCACCGCCGCGATGGCCAACGACGAGGCCCTCATGGGCTCCGACCAGCCCGCCACCACCCAGTCCGCGCCTGAGCAGACCGCGTCCGAGCAGTCCATCGAGACCCAGCCGGCCTCCGCCGAGACCTCCTCGCAGTCCTCCTCGGAGACGCTGCGCCAGGGCGATTCCGGCGCCGGCGTCGAGGAGCTGCAGGATGCGCTGAACGCGCAGGGCGCGGATCTTCCCGAGACGGGCTACTTCGGCTCCATGACCGCTGACGCGGTCGTCGAGTTCCAGGCCGCGAACGGCCTCCAGGTCGACGGCGTGGTGGGTGCGGACACCCACAGCGCGCTCGGCGGCGGCTCGGCAGAGTCCGCTCCGGCCGAGGCCACCCAGGCCAGCGCCCCCTCCGCGGGCGCCTCCGCGGTCCCGGCGAGCGCCAGCTCCGCGAGCGGCGACTCGATCATCGACGCCGCCCGCTCCGCCATCGGCACCCCGTACTCCTGGGGCGGCACCTCGCTGAGCGGCATGGACTGCTCCGGCCTGGTCGCCTACGCCTACGAGGCGGCCGGCATCGACGCGCCGCGCACCAGCAGCCAGCTCGCCAGCCAGGGCCGCAGCATCTCGCAGTCCGAGGCCCAGCCCGGCGACCTCGTGATCTGGCCCGGCCACGTCGCGATCTACGCGGGCGACGGCCAGATCATCGACGCCTCCGGCTCCCAGCAGGAGGTCGTCGAGCGCGGGATCTGGGGCAACCCGACCGGGTTCGTCACCTACCGCTGATCCGCCCCTGCGGCCTCAGCGCCGACAGATCGAGGCCCGGTCCCGCAGCATGCGGGGCCGGGCCTTCGTCATGCCCGCCCGACCGACGGAGCCGTGGCTGAGCTCTGCAGAAAACAATCGACCAACGACCAACGACCGACGACCGACGACGAGAAGCGATCTGCGATCAGCGGCGCAGACGGTGCTCCAGGGACGCCTTCACGCCGGTCCACTCGTCGGCGAGGATCGAGTAGACGACCGTGTGGCGGATCGTGCCATCGGGCATGATCCGGTGCGCACGCAGGATGCCGTCCTGCTGCGCGCCGAGGCGCTCGACGGCGCGGCGCGAGGTGATGTTCAGGTGATGCACCCGAAACTCGACACCGAGGCAGCCGAGCTCCTCGAAAGCATGGGTGAGCAGGGCAAGCTTCGTCGCCGCGTTCAGCCCCGTGCCATGGGTCGAGCCGGCCATATAGGTGGTGCCGAGCTCGAGGCGACGGTCCCGGAGCGAGATGTTCAGGAAGGTCGTGTGGCCGACGACCCGCCCGCCGTCACGCTCGAGCACGGCCCACGAGACCGTGCTGCCCGCCTCGTCGGAGGCGCACTGGGCGGCGACGCGCTCGGCGACCTGCTCCGGCGCCGGCACATGGGGCGCATAGGAGATCCGCCAGATCTCCCCGTCGGCCACCACGGCCCGGAGCCCCTCGACGTGCTGGGGGCCGAGGGGCTCGAGGCGCACACGCTCGTTCTCCAGGACGACGGGCTGCGGCCGGTCCATCGCAGAGGTCGGGACCGACGCCGTCGCCGTGAGCGCGGCGGCGCGGCCCGCGGGCGCTGGAGCAGCGGGCGGTGTGCCCGCCGGGGTGGTGGGGGTTGCGCTCATCGGTGCTTCTCGATCGCCATCTCGTAGTAGTGCAGGAGATCGTCGGAGGCGTTCTCCCAGGAGAACTGCTCCGCCTCGGCGCGCGCGGCCGTGCGGATCCGTGCCCGCAGGGCGGAGTCGGCGAGGCGGTCCAGCGCGGCATCCAGCGTCGCCTCGTCGCCCGAGTCGAAGAGCAGCCCGTTCTCCCCGTCGGTGACCTGCTCCATCGTCGGCCCCGAGCGGGCGGCGACCACCGGGAGCCCGGAGGCCATCCCCTCGAGGATCACCAGCCCGAGGGTCTCGGTGACGGAGGGGAACACGAAGGCGTCGGCGCTCGCGAAGGCGCTCGCGAGCTCCTCCCCCTCCATGAAGCCGGGGAACAGGGTCGCCGTCCCCGCGAACAGCGTCTCGAGCTCATGGCGGTACGGTCCGTCGCCCACGATCGCGAGCGCCACGTCATCGCGCCTCTCCATCATCGAGCGCAGCCGGTGGATCTCCTTCTCCGCCGCGAGCCGGCCCACGAAGACCAGCAGCTTCTTCTCCGGATGGCCCTGGGAGAGGCGCTCGCGCATCCCCGCGCTCGCGTACCGGGGATCGAAGGTCTGCGTGTCCACGCCGCGGCGCACCACATGCAGGTTCTCGATCCCCTTCTCCGCCAGCTCGGCCTTCATCGACTCCGAGGTCGCGAGATTGATGTCGGCCAGCGCGTGGTTGCGCTTGATCTGCCACCACACCGGACGCTTGCCCCAGCGGTAGGCCCGGTAGAGGTCCAGGTAGCGCGGGATGTGCGTGTGATAGCTCGCCACCAGCGGGATCCGTTGCCGCTTGGCGGCATAGGCCCCGGAGGAGGCCAGCAGGATCGGCTGGGCGGCGTGGACGACATCCGGATGGAACCCGCGGATGATGCCGTCCACCGTGGGGTTGGGGAGGGTGAAGCGCCGGTGCTTGTAGAACGGCAGCGTCACCGGCTTGATGCCCACCACCCGGGCGCCGTGGTGCTCGGTGACACCCAGCTCCGGGGCGATCACCATGACCTCGTGGCCCAGGTCGGTGAACCGCTCGACGGCGTGGCGCAGACGTGTCACCACGCCGTCGACGGACGGCAGGAACGTCTCCGTGACGATCGCGATCTTCACGGAAGGATGCTCACTTCCAGGTCACGGTGGGCATGACCAGCTCGCGCTTGACGCGGTCGGTGTTGTTCATCGCGACCCTGAGGACCTCGGTGAGGTGCTCCTCGGTCAGCAGGTGCGGCTCCAGGCCCAGCGAGAGCAGGTTGGTGTTGACCGCGTTGTAGTAGTGGTCGTACTTCTCCACGCGCGGGTTCTCCGTGGTGGACAGCGAGACCTCGTTGCCGAGATCCGCGGCCACCTTCTGCACCTTCTCCGCCAGCTCCTTGACCGAGAACTGCTCGGTGAACTGGTTGTACACGCGGAACTCGCCGCGGTCGGCGGGATTCTCGCAGGCGATCTCGATGCAGCGAACCGTGTCCTGGATGTCCAGGTAGCCGCGGGTCTGGGAGCCGTTGCCGTAGACCGTGAGGTCGTGACCGATGGCCGCCTGGACGATGAAGCGGTTCAGCGCGGTGCCGAACACCGCGTCGTAGTCGAAACGGTTGACCAGACGCGGGTCCAGGCGGGTCTCGGCGGTCTCCAGGCCGTAGACCACGCCCTGGTTCAGATCGGTGGCGCGGATGCCCCAGATCTTGCAGGCGAACATGATGTTGTCGCTGTCGTGCACCTTGGTGAGGTGGTAGAACGAACCGGGCTGCTTGGGGAAGGGCAGGCGGTCCTTGCGACCCTTGTGCTCGACCTCGATCCAGCCCTCCTCGATGTCGATGTTCGGCTGGCCGTACTCGCCCATCGTGCCGAGCTTGACGAGGTGGCAGTCCGGCGCGAAGTCCTTGATCGCCCACAGCACGTTGAGGGTGCCCTCGACGTTGTTGCGGTGGTTCTCGATCGCGTGCTCGCGGTCGATCATCGAGTAGGGCGCGCTGCGGTGCTCGGCGAAGTGCACGAACGAATCCGGCTGGATCTCCTGGAAGATCGCGGCGACCGCGTCGTAGTCCGTGAGGTCCGCGATCTTCACGGCGATGTCCTTGCCGGAGACCTCCTTCCAGACCGCCACCCGCTCCTCCAGCTCGAGGATCGGGGTCACCGAGTTGGAGCCCAGCTCCACATCGATGTCCCGACGCACGAGGTTGTCCACGATGGTGACGTCGTGGCCCTTCTGCGAGAGGTACAGGGCCGTGGGCCAGCCACAGAATCCATCTCCACCGGCGACGACGATCTTCATCTCGTGAGTCCTCCCAAAAAGGTCCAGGTCCCGGCCGCTGCGTTCATGCTGGCGGCCGAAGTACGACAGTGCGTGTCCACTACTCTTAACGTAGTGCAGGTCGCGGGCTCCTCAAAGACGAGGAAAGCCCGCCTTAACAGCGGAGGAACGTGCCATGACGAACGCGGACGACCGGGGTGTCGAGGGTTCGTCAGTGCGTTCCGACCCGGCAGAATCCACTGTATCCCGCACGCCTGAGGCATCGATGGGCGTCCCGCCGGTTGCCGCATCTGTCGCGACGGCGGGTACTCCTTGTGCCTCGGAGGCCAGCGTCGCGATCACCTCGGAGCCTGCCGAGCAGCTCGCCCCGCGGCCCCTCCCCGACACCCGCACCCGGGTGCTCGTGATGGGCATCGTCAACCGCACCCAGGACTCCTTCTTCGACGAGGGCCGCACCTGGGGGCTCGATGCCGCGGTCCGGGCCGGGATCTCCGCCGCCGAGGCCGGGGCCGACCTCATCGACGTCGGCGGGGTGAAGTTCGCGCCCGGGGAGCCGCTGCCGGCGGCGGAGGAGATCGACCGCGTGGTCCCCGTGATCTCCGCGCTGCGCCGCGAGCTGCCCGCGCACGTGCTGCTGTCGGTGGACACCTTCCACGCCGTCGTCGCCGAGGCGAGCATCGCGGCCGGCGCGGACCTGATCAACGACACGACCGGGCTGTCGGACCCACAGATGGCCGCGACGGTCGCGCGCACCGGGGCCTCCCTCGTGATCACCCATTCGGTGGCCGCGCCCCGGCAGGCCTACCCCCGACCGCAGTACGACGACGTCGCGGAGGAGGTGCGGGAGTTCCTCGCCGCCCGCCTCGAGCGGGCCCTGGAGGCCGGGATCGACCGCGAGCGGATCGTGCTGGACCCCGGGCCCGACCTCAACAAGAGCACGCTGCAGACCCTCGAGGTGCTGCGCGACTGGTCCGAGTACACCGCGTTCGGTCTGCCCGTGCTCGCGGCCCTGTCGCGCAAGGACGTCATCGGGGAGTCGCTGGGCCTGCCCAAGGAGGAACGTCTGGAAGGCTCGCTGGCCGCCGCCGCCTGGGCCGTGCACCAGGGTGCCCGGATCCTCCGCGTCCACGACGTGCAGGCCACGGCCCGCTTCGTGCAGATGCTCGAGGTGATGGCCGGCTGGCGCGACCCCGCCGGCCCCCTCGTCCACAACACCTGAGAGCAGCTCTCTCCCTCAGGCTCAGCCGCGGCGGGTGATGCGCAGGGTCTTGATCTCGAAGGGGTGGAAGGTCAGCTCCACGTCTCCGGCCCCCGCGCCGTCGCCCAGCCATGCGCTCGCGGCACCGACCCGGCCGCCTGTGCTGTCTGAGCGGTCGGCGCCGTCCCCGGTGCGCTCGAGCGCGGAGCGGAAGGCCGGGGCATCCTCGGGGAAGGGTCGTTCGAGCAGGTCCACCACGCTGACCTCTCCCCCGCCGAGCGCCGCGTCCAGCTGCACGCGTGTCGAGGCACGCGCACCGGCTGATTCGTAGAGCCGCACCACGAGGTCGCCCGAGCGGTCCTCGGCGAGCTTCACGGTCTCCACCAGCACGCTCGAGGCGTCCACGGTGACCAGCGGTGCCGAGGCCGTGGTCGCGACCGCGGCGCTCACCGCACGCTCGGGCAGGTTCAGCCGGTAGCCCTCCTCGATGGCCTCGGCGATGCCGGCGCCGGGGCGCACCGCGACGCGCAGCGTGTACCGACCGTGGTCCGCGCCGGGGTCGGGGAACTCCGGGGCACGCACCAGGGTCAGACGGGTGGTGGTCGTCGTGCCGCCGTCGGCCTCCCGGAGCGTGCGCAGCACGTCGTGCCCATAGGTGGAGTCGTTGGCGATCGCCACGCCGTAGCCGCCCTCGGCGAGGTGCACCCAGCGATGGGCGCAGGTCTCGAAGCGGGCGAAGTCCCAGCTGGTGTTCACGGGGATCGGTCGGTCGATGTGCCCGAACTGGGTCTCGCTGCTCATGGTCGCCGCCCGCACGTCGAACCCGAAGGCGAGCTTCAGGGCCTTCTTCCGCTCGCGCCAGTCGATGTCATGGACGATCTCGAGTGACTTGTCCTCCGGGCGCAGCACATAGGTCTTCACGATCGTGGAGCCGGCGCCGGTGACCCCGGAGGTGTCCGTGCCCTCGGCGACGGCGGTGGAGCCGCTGGCAGCGGAACCACTGGAGGTGGAGTCGCTGGCAGCGGAGTCGCTGGAGGTGGAATAGGTGAAGGAGACCCGCACGCCGGCGCCCTCCTCGGTGACCTCGACCCCGGTGGGCGCCTCGAGATCGCGCACCACACGGCGGTAGAACTCGTCGATGTCCCAGGCGTCCCACGCGTTGGGGGTGTCGCGATGCAGCTGGAGCAGCGCGCCACGGGCTCCGGGGGCGATCGACTCGCGGCCCGTGGTCCGGTCCACGAGGGAAGAGATCGCGCCCGAGGAGTCGAGCACCGCGCGCAGCGCGGAGTTCTCCACGGAGATGGTGTCGCCCGCGCGGATCACGACCACGCCCTCCGAGTTGCTGCACACGGGGCCGACGCCATAGGCCGGGATGCCGCGGCGCGGCACCGGCGCGGTGTTCACCAGCAGCCGGGGCCCGTCGGCCCCGTCGGCCCCGGTGGAGCCGGTCCCGTCGATCCCGTCGATCCCGACGGAGCCTGTCGCGCCGACCCCTGGCCCGTCCCCGAGCGCGGCGAGCGCCCCGGCGATGATCGCCTCGGCCCGCTCGGCGGTCGCGGCGTGCCCCTGCTCGGCCTCGCGATGCACCCAGGCGATCGAGGAGCCGGGAAGGATGTCGTGGAACTGGCCCAGCAGCGTGGCCTCCCACAGGTCCGCGAGCTCCTCGTAGGGGTACTCGACGCCGACCCGGATCGCGGCGAGGGAGGCGAGGAACTCGGCCTCGTGCAGGAGGTGCTCGCTGCGGCGGTTGCCCTGCTTGGTGCCGAGCTGCGCGGAGTAGGTGCCGCGGTGCAGCTCGAGGTAGAGCTCGCCGTTCCAGATCGGGGCATCGGGATACTCGGCCCGTGCCCGGTCGAAGAACTCCTGCGAGGTGCCGAACTCGACCTTCGGGGAGCCCTCGAGGTCCGCGGCGCGGCGCCCGGCGGCCATCATCTCGCGGGTGGGCCCGCCACCCCCGTCGCCCCAGCCGAAGAGGTCGATGCCGATGCGGGAGCGGCCCTTCTCCTTGAAGTTGCGCTCGAAATAGGCGAGCTCCTCGCCGGAGAGCATCCCGTTGTAGGTGTCCGCCGGCGGGAAGTGGGTGAACACGCTGGTCCCGTCGAGGCCCTCCCAGCGGAAGGTGTGGTGGGGGAAGGAGTTGACCTGGTTCCAGGAGACCTTCTGGGTGAGGAAGTTGTCCTGCCCGGCGAGCGCAGCGATCTGCGGCAGCGCGGCGGAGTAGCCGAAGGAGTCCGGCAGCCAGGTCTCCCGTGTCTCGACCCCGAACTCCTCGAGGAAGAACCGCTTGCCGGCGACGAACTGGCGGGCCATGGCCTCGGAGCCGGGCATGTTCGTGTCCGACTCGACCCACATGCCGCCCACCGGCACGAAGCGCCCGGCGGCGACGTGGCCCCGGATGCGGGCGAACAGCTCCGGGTAGCGGTCCTTCAGCCAGGCGAACTGCTGGGCCGAGGAGGCGGAGAAGGTGAGGTCCGCATCGCTCTCCAGCAGTGCGCAGACGGTGGAGAAGGTGCGCGCCACCTTGCGGACGGTCTCCCGCACGGGCCACAGCCAGGCGGAGTCGATGTGGGCGTGGCCGGTGGCGAGAACGGTGAGCGCGGAGCCGTGCGCCGGGCTCTCGAGCACCGGTCGCAGCACGTCACGGGCGGCGTCGACGGTGCCGGGCAGGTCATCGGGATCGGCGGTGTCGCAGGCGGCCTCGAGCGCCCGCAGGATCTCGTGGCGCCGCTGGCCGGCCTCCGGCAGGGAGACCATGAGGCCGACGAGGGCGCGCACGTCCTCGGCGAGCTCCCAGATCCGCACGTCGCGGCGGGACAGCCGGAGCTCGCTGATCGTGTAGAGCTCCTCCTCGGGAATCGTGGCGAGATCCCCGAGCGGGGTGGGCGCGAAGGTCCAGTCGCCGGGGACCATCGGGTTCGCGGCGCATTCGAGGTAGTAGTCCAGCTCCTCCCCCGGCGCCACCGGCAGATAGCGGTTAAAGGGGTTGATCGCCTTCACGGGCACGCCGTCGGGAGTGAAGACCAGCGCCTCTGCCTGGAAGCCGGGCTGGCCGGTGAAGGAGAGGTTGACGATCAGCTCGGGGGCGCTGGTCCCGTCGTCCGCCCAGTGCGCAGGGACCGTGCCGGTCACGTGCAGCCAGGTGGTGGACCAGGCCCGGCCCAGCGGGGCGCCGACCTCGATCGGGACGTACTGCGGGGCCTGCTCCGTGATCGCCTCGCGCGGAGGGATCGGTTCACCGGGGACGCGATACGCGGTGATCGTCACCGGTGCGGTCTCCCGGGAGATCGCCGGCGCCAGGTGGTCCTGGCTGAAGCGGCGGATCCGGGCCTCGGTGAGTTCCCTGTCGTCGAACATGCAGCTGCTCCTCGGGGCGCGCTCGGCGCCGAGCTCGTCGGGGCCGGACGCACCGGCCGTGGTTCGCGGCGCGGCCGGAGGGCCGCGGAGGATGCATCGACTGTATAGACCTCGCCCGGCAGGCGTCATCCCCGGGAGGACGGGTGGGGCGCCGCGGCCCGCTCAGCGCCCGAAACGCGCGAGGATCGCGTCGGTGAGCCCCGGCCAGATCCGCACGTGGGTCTGACCGAAGCGCTCCGCCCCGAGGAATGAGGCGGTCAGCCCTGCCGTCGGATCCACCCAGAGGAAGGAGCCGGACTGACCGAAGTGCCCGAAGGTCTCCGGGCTCGAGGCGGATCCCGTCCAGTGCGGGGACTTGCCGTCGCGGATCTCGACGCCCAGGCCCCAGTCGTTGGGCTTCTGCCGGCCGTAACCGGGGAGGATGCCGGCGAGGCCGGGGAACTGCACGGACGTCGCCTCGCGCCACAGATCTGGCGAGATCAAGGTGGGCTCGAGCAGCTCGCGGCCGAGTGCCAGGAGGTCGCGGATGCTCCCGCGGTATCCGGCGGCCGGCGACCCGGTGAGCTCGACGTCGCGCAGCCCGAGGCCCTGGACCACGGTCTGCTCCAACCAGTCGTCGAGGTCATGGCCGGTGGCCTCCTCGAGATGGGCGGCGAGCACCTCGAACCCGGTGTTGGAGTAGATGCGCCGGGCACCCACAGCGCCGACGACGTCCTCGCCGTCGAAGGCGTAGCCGGCGGTGTGGGCGAGCAGGTGACGCACCGTGGCGCCCTCGGGGCCGGCCGGGTCCTCGAGATCGACGAGGCCCCGGTCCACGGCGATCAGGGCGCCGAGCGCCGTGAGGGGCTTGGAGAGGCTGGCGAGCTCCCAGACCCGCTCGGGGTCGCCCTGGGTGTGCACCGTGCGCTGCGCGTCGGACACCCCGAGCGCGTGCTCGAAGTCGGCATCGACAGGGATCGCGGGGTCGGCAGGGATCTCGGGCTGGGTCTCGGGCTCCACGCCGTCAAATATGGCATATCCCCGATCGGTGCCCGCTCCGACCCCGGCATCAGGCTGTCCGGTTCGTCCGGTACGTCCCGGCGACCAGCGGAAATACAACCTACGCACCAGTCACCCCACAACCTGCACATCTTGCCTCTTGTTTACTCAATCGCACCCAAGGCATGATGCACGTGGCGTCACGTCGTCGTGACGTCGGGGAAGGGCCCGCCGCGACCGCTCCGGGCCGAACGACAAGGGGGAACCATGTCTGCACCGACCTCAGCCCGCACCGCCGAGAGACCGACCCCGCCCGGGTCACAGCTCCTGCCGATCGCGACGCCCTCGCGCCGCACCCTGCTGCTCGGGGTGGGAACCCTGGGCACCGGACTGGCCGTCGGCATCGGCCCGGCGAGCGCCGCGCCGACGCTGCGCAAGGGCTCCCGCGGCTCCGCCGTGACGAAGCTCCAGAAGGATCTGTGGCGACTGAAGTTCTGGTGCGGCACGGCCGACGGCAGCTTCGGCCACCTGACCCAGCAGGCCGTCTACGCCCTGCAGAAGGTCGCCGGCCTCAGCCGTGACGGCGTCGTCGGACCGAACACCTATGCGGCGATCCGCAATGGAGCCCGCCCCTCGCGCAGGATCACCTCCGGCGTCGGGTTCGAGGTGAACCTGAGCCGTCAGATCATCATCGCCACCACCGGAGGGAAGCTCTCCTACATCCTCAACACCTCCACCGGCAGCGGCAAGCGCTACTACTCCGGCGGCCGCTGGAAGACGGCGACCACCCCCAAGGGCAGCTTCCGGATGTACAGCCTCTACAGCCGTGGCTGGCAGAGCGGCCCGCTGGGCTCCCTGTACCGCCCCGGCTATTACGACAGGGGCTGGGCGATCCACGGATCGAACTCGATCCCGAGCTATCCGGCCTCCCATGGCTGCTCCCGCATCTCCACCGCGGCGAGCGACATGCTGTGGACCCGCAGCTGGTTCAAGTCCGGCCGGCGCGTGGTCGTCTACTGATCACACCTGCACTCCACCCAGCTCGCTCGGCACCACCGAGCACACGAGCAGCTGTGCCCGACAGAGCCCGACAGAGCACAGCCGCGCACGAGCCCGACAGAGCGCAGCTGAGCACGAGCGAGCACCACAGAGCACGACGCAGCAGCCCGCGGGGCGGCGCGACAGGGACCTTCGGGACCCGCCTGCGCCGCCCCGTCCTTTACGAGACCTGCACGAATCCCTTGCCGTCCCCCCGCCCCGTCAGCCCGTCGAGCGCCTGACCACGCGCTACGATCGAGGAGGCATACTGCCCCGTCTTCCGTCGGGGCGCAGGGACAGCGACAGCGAAGGACCACCGTGGGGATCTTGGATCGGATCGAGCGCGGGCTCGACCGCGGCGTGACGAGCATGTTCTCGCCCGGTCGCGGCCAGCTGAAACCTCTCGACCTCGCGCAGGGGCTCAAGCGCGAGTGCGATGACCAGATCCAGGTGCTCGACCGCACCCGGACCCTCGCCCCGAACGTGTACACGATCTACCTGCACCCTCAGGACTTCGAGCGCTTCGGATCCTGGCAGGACACCCTGATCGACGAGCTCCAGCGCGTGCTCATGGAGCATGCCGAGAAGCAGCGCTATATGTTCGTCGGCGGCGTGAGCGTGGATCTGGCCGAGGACGACGAGGTCCGGGCGGGCCGCTTCGAGACGGAGTCCCGCACGGAGCGCGGCAGCGTGGCGCCTGCGACCGGCGCCGCACAGGCCGAGACCGGCGGCAGCCCGATCATCGAGATCGACGGCCAGCAGTACCTCCTGACCGGCCCGGTGACCGTGATCGGCCGCGGCGGGGACTCCGACATCATCCTCGAGGACACCGGCGTCTCCCGCCATCACCTCGAGCTGCGGGCCGATCCGACGGGCGGGCCCAGCGGCACCGGCGAGCTCGTCGCGACCGACCTCGGCTCCACCAACGGCACCTTCGTCGACGGCGAGCGCATCCGCACCCCCGTCGCCCTCCAGGACCGCTCGCTGGTCAAGATCGGTCGCACCCGGCTGACCGTGCGGCTCCCCGCCGCCGGCCAGGTCAGCTGGTGAGCGCCGCATGAGCGAACTGACCCTGGTCGCCCTCCGTCTGGGCTTCGTCCTGGCGCTGTGGATCTTCGTGATCGTCGTGGTCCTGGTGCTGCGCAACGATCTGTTCGGGACCACCGTGGTCACCCGCTCCAGCCGCGACCCGCGTCGTGATCAACGCCCCGCCGCCGGACCGCCGGGAGGCGCGGCCGCCCCGGCCGGCGCCGACTCGGGCTCGGCGCGCACGGACCCCGAGGTCACCGCGACGGCGATGGTCGTCACCGCCGGGCCGCTGCGCGGCACCTCGCTGACCCTCGGCTCCACGCCCATCCTCATCGGCCGGGCCCCCGAGTGCACCCTGGTGCTGGACGACGACTACGCCTCCAACCGCCACGCCCGCGTGTTCCAGCGTGAGGGCGAGTGGATGGTGGAGGATCTGGGATCGACCAACGGCACTCTGCTGTCGGGTCGTCGCATCGACGGGGCCGTGCCCTTCCGGCCCGGCGCCCAGGTGCGGATCGGCCGCACCGAGATCGAGCTGAGACGAGGTCCGCGATGAGCATCGCCCTGCGATACGCCGCGCGGTCCGACGTCGGCCTCGTGCGGTCCAACAACCAGGACTCGGGCTATGCCGGCAGCCACCTGCTGGTGGTCGCCGACGGCATGGGCGGTCACGCCGGGGGCGACGTCGCCTCCTCGGTGGCCATCGGGCGCCTCGCGCGCCTGGACTCCGAGACTCCCGCCTCCGACATCGTCGCCACCCTCGAGGAGACGGTGCTCGACGCCAATCAGGAGATCCTGCGCCGCGCGCGGGACGAGCCGCAGCTGCGCGGCCTGGGCACCACGATCACGGCGATGCTGCGCGCGGAGGGCAAGTTCGCCCTCGCCCACATCGGAGATTCCCGCGCCTACCTGCTGCGCGATGACGAGACCACGCAGATCACCAAGGACCACACCTTCGTGCAGCGGCTGCTGGACGAAGGGCGCCTGACCGAGGAGGAGGCCGAGCGCCACCCCCAGCGCTCGGTGCTGATGCGGGTGCTCGGCGACGTCGACGCCGATCCCGAGCTCGATCTCTCGCTGCGCCCCGCCCACCCCGGCGATCGCTGGATGCTCTGCTCGGACGGCCTCTCCGGCCTCGTCTCCCTCGACACCATCGATGCCACCCTGCGCGGCTTCGAGGATCCCGGCCAGTGCGCCGAGGAGCTGATCCAGCTGGCCCTCAAGGGCGGCGGGCCGGACAACATCACCTGCGTCATCGCCGACGTCGTCGACCTCGACCAGCTCCCGCGCGGGGAGGAGGCGCCGTCCACCGCACCGCAGATCGTGGGCTCGGCGGCCCGCAACCGCCATCGGCCGACGACCGCGTCCGGGCCCGCCGCGAAGGCCGCAGCGCTCACCCGTGAGGAGCCCTCGGCTCCCTATGAGGACTCCGACTTCTCCGAGGACGAGCCGCCCCGCCGCAGCCCGTGGCCCGCACTGGTCGCCGTGCTGCTGCTGGTGGCCGTCCTCGGCGGCGCGCTCTGGGCGGGATACGCCTGGTCGCAGCGCCAGTTCTATGTGGGCACCGACGGCACGAACGTCGTGCTCTATCAGGGGCTCTCCCAGGACCTCGGCCCGATCTCCCTGTCCGAGCCGGTCGAGGTCTCCGAGATCGCCCTGGACGAGCTCCCCCAGGTGACCCAGCAGCAGGTCACGAACACGATCACCGCCGGCGACCGAGAGGCCGCCGAGGAGATCATGGACCGGCTCGAGCAGTCGGCGCTGGCCAACCGGCCCCCGCCGGTGGTCACCGACCCCGCACCCTCCGACGGCGGCGGCGAGGCGTCCGACGGCGGGGGCGACGCCTCCGACGGGGGCGGCGCCCCGCTCGAGCAGAGCACCGGACTCACCTCCGACCGTCCCGCGGAGACTCCCTCCCCGCCGGATGAGGGCGAGGAGTCGTAATGGCCACGATCGTGTCCTACACCGCTCGCCCGCGCCGGCTGACCCAGGCCCTGCTGCTGGCGTTCGCGGTGGTGATCGGAGTCGGCGCCTACGCGCTGGTCGGGCTGGGCCGCTTCGACGAGGTCCCCGCCGACCTGATGCAGGTCGGCGTCGGGTCGGCCGTGCTCGCCGCGGCCCTGCAGGTCGTCGTCATGTGGCGCACCCCGTATGCGGACCCGGTGATCCTGCCGCTGGTCGTGCTGCTGAACCTGCTGGGCATCGCCATGATCAAGAGCGTGCACGCCGCGAACGAGATCTACGGCCTGCGCACCTCCGCGAGCGCTGATCGGCAGATGCTGTGGGGCATCGTCGGCGTCGTCCTGTGCCTCGTCGTGCTGGTGCTCCTGCGCGACCACCGGCGCCTGCGTCGCTACACCTGGATCAGCGCCGTCGTGGGCGGCGTGCTGCTCCTGCTGCCGCTCGTGCCGGTGATCGGCGACTCCCGCAACGGCTCGCGGATCTGGATCAACATCGCCGGCAACAGCTTCCAGCCCGCCGAGCTCGCCAAGATCGCCTTCGCGATCTTCTTCGCGGGCTACCTGGTCTCCCGCCGCGACACCCTGGCCCTGGCCGGGCCCAAGGTGCTCGGCATCCACCTGCCCCGCTGGTCCGACTTCGGCCCGATCCTGGTGGCCTGGGGCTTCGCCATGGCGGTGCTGGTGTTCGAGACCGACCTGGGCACCTCGCTGATGTTCTTCGGGCTGTTCGTGGCGATGCTGTACGTCGCCACGGACCGGCTGAGCTGGCTCGTGATCGGCGCGGTCATGTTCCTGCCGCCGGCCGTGTTCGCCGCGACCCAGATGAGCCACGTGCGCACCCGCCTGACCTGCTGGCTGGACCCGCTCTCGAGCGACAACTACAGCAGCTGCGAGCAGATCAACCAGGGACTGTTCGGGCTCGCCAACGGCGGCATCACCGGGGCGGGCCTCGGCGAGGGGCGCCCCGACGTGGTCCCCCACGCCGAATCCGACTTCATCTTCACCTCCTTCGCCGAGGAGCTCGGCATGGTCGGCGCGTTCGCGCTGCTGCTGCTCTACCTGCTCCTCGTCCAGCGGGCCATCCGCGCCGCCGTCGGCATCTCCGACGGCTTCGGCACCCTGCTCGCCGGCGGGCTCGGCTTCACGCTCGCCCTGCAGGTGTTCGTGGTCGTCGGCGGCGTCACCCGCGTGATCCCGCTGACCGGCCTCACCCTGCCGTTCCTCGCCGCGGGAGGCAGCTCCCTGGTGTGCAACTGGATCATCGTCGGCATCCTGGTGCGGCTCTCCGATGCCGCCCGTCGGCCCGCGGCCCGCCAGGTCGAGGGCCTCGACGCCCCTGCCGCCCCGCGCCCGGCCCCGGAGGCGGTGTCATGAACAAGCCCCTCCGTCATGTCTGGCTCGTGGTGGGCGTGCTCTTCGTGCTCCTGTTCACCTCGACCACCTACTTCCAGGTCGTCGCCCAGAGCCGGTTGAACGCCAACGGACAGAACCTCCGCACCACCTACAACGAGTACGGGCGCCATCGGGGCCCGATCGTGGTGGACGGCGAGGCGATCGCGAACTCGACCGCCTCCGGGGACACCTACGGGTACCTGCGCGGCTATGACCCCGGCGCCATGTACGCCCCGGTCACCGGCTACTACTCGGTGGTCTACGGGTTCTCCGGGATCGAGCGCTCGCTCAACGACACCCTCTCCGGGGAGGCCGATGCGCTGTTCTACCACCGCATCTCCGACATCCTCTCGGGCAAGCAGGGCCGCGGCGCGACCGTGGAGCTCACGCTCGACGCGAAGGCGCAGGAAGCCGCCTGGGACGCGCTGGACGGCCGCCGCGGCTCGGTGGTCGCCCTGGATCCGGAGACCGGCGCGGTGCTGGCCATGGTCTCCTCTCCCAGCTACGACCCGAACAAGCTGGCCTCGCACGACACGGCCGCCGTCCAGGAGGCCTGGTCGCAGCTGAACGACGATCCGGATCGGCCGATGACCAACCGTGCGATCGGCGGCGACCTCTACCCGCCCGGCTCGGCCTTCAAGCTGGTCGTGGCCTCGGCCGCCCTCGAGTCCGGCGACTACACCGCCGACTCGGTGATCCCGGGTCCCGGCACGTACACGCTGCCGAACTCCTCATCGGTCATGAACAACTTCTCCGGCGGTCGCCAGGAGCCCTGCGGTCCGGACGACGAGTCGACCCTCGCCGAGGCGCTGCGCCAGTCGTGCAACACCTCCTTCGCCCAGCTCGGGGTCGCGGTCGGCGAGGACCAGCTCGCCACGACCGCCGAGGAGTTCGGCTTCGGCCAGCGGCTGGAGATCCCTCTGTCGGTGACGCCGTCGAGCATCGGCACCGATCTGGACGATGCCCAGCTGGCCACCACGTCGATCGGCCAGTACGAGGACAGGGTGACGCCGCTGCAGATGGCGATGGTGGCGGGCACGTTCGCCAACGACGGCGTGGTCATGGAGCCGCAGCTGGTGCAGGCGGTGCGCACGAGCGACCTCTCGACGGTGGCGGAGCTGAGCCCGAAGGAGCTCGGCCAGCCGCTGAGCGCCTCGAACGCCGCGCAGATGCGCCAGATGATGGTGGGCGTGGTAGAGGACGGCACCGGCACGGCGGCGGCCATCGACGGCGTCGAGGTCGGCGGCAAGACCGGCACCGCGGAGTGGGGCGAGGATCGCGCCGCGCACTCCTGGTACGTCGGGTACGGACAGGTCGACGACCAGAAGATCGCTGTCGCGGTCGTGGTCGAGGAAGGCGGATACGGGTCGCGCACCGCGGCACCGATCGCCCGGGATGTGATGGAGGCGGTGATCAATCCATGAGGACAGAGCCAGGGCTCGTGCTCGAGGGACGCTACGAGCTGACGTCGCTCATCGCCACCGGCGGCATGGGACAGGTCTGGAAGGGCCTGGACCAGGAGCTGGACCGCGATGTGGCGATCAAGGTGCTGCGTGAGGAGTACGCCGGGGACGACGGCTTCCTCAAGCGGTTCCGCGCCGAGGCGCGGCATACCGCTGCGCTCTCGCACGACGCGATCGCCGCGCTGTACGACTACGGCGAGCTCGACGGGCGCGCCTATATCGTCATGGAGCTCTGCCCGGGGCGCCCGCTGTCGGACATCATCGAGGAGAACCCCGGCGGCCTGCCCGAGAAGCGGATCGTCTCGATGCTGATCGAGCTCGCACGCGCCCTGGACGCCGCCCACTCCAAGGGCGTCGTGCACCGCGATGTGAAGCCGGAGAACGTGCTCGTCGACGAGCAGGCCGACTGGTCCATGAAGATCACCGACTTCGGGATCGCCCGCAGCAAGGACCAGGCGCGGCTGACGAAGACCGGTCTCGTCATGGGCACCGCCCAGTACCTCTCCCCCGAGCAGGCGATGGGCAAGCAGGCCACCTCGCTCTCCGACATCTATGCCCTGGGGATCGTGGCCTACGAGATGCTCGCGGGCCACCGACCCTTCACGGGCTCCAGCCAGGTCGAGATCGCGATGGCCCAGGTCAAGCAGCAGCCGCCGGAGCTGCCGGAGGCGATCAACGCCGATCTGCGGCACCTGGTCATGATGACCCTCGCGAAGGCCCCGGCGAACCGTCCCCGCTCCGCGGCGGCCGTCTCCAGGATCCTCGAGGCGATCCAGCGCGGGGTGGAGCCGCACTTCACCACCGGCGCGATCCCCGTGACCCGCGTCGAGGACCATGACTGGACGGGGGAGAACGCGGTGCGCCCCGCGGGCTCCACCGGGGAGCAGCCGCGGCGAGGCCCGGGCACCTCGCCCACGGGCACCCGCACGGCGGCGATGCCCCTGCCGCTCTCGGGCCGGCGGGGCATCCGCCACCGCTCGGGAGGGTCCGCCCGCTCCGCGATGTCGGCGACGTCTGCCGCCTCCGCGGCATCGGGACCCTCCGCCGCCTCGGCCGGCTCCGCGTTCTCCGCGGCGTCGGCCCGATCGGCGGCCTCCCCGGCTCCGGCACCGCGCTCGATGCGCAGCGCGCCGACGGACCGCGCGGCCGGGGGCCGTGCGGCTCCCGGCGGGACGGCCGGGACCGCAGGGACCGGCGCTGCCGCGGGAACCGGAGCGGCCGCGGGACCGGGAGCGCGAGCGGCTCAGGGGTCCTTCGGTGCGCGCCCGCTGGGCGATGTGGACACCGCGGCATCGTCCCGGACGGTGCGCGGGACCTCGACCGGTCGCCGCATCGGACCGCTCTCGATGCCGGGCCTGATCCTGGTGATCGTGCTGGTCGCGGTGATCGCCGTAGCGGTCGCTGGCGGTATGGGCTGGCTGCCCGTCGGGGCGATGGGCGTTGATCACGTCGGCTCGGAGGAGACAGCGTCAGCACGTACGATGATCGGATCGGTCGGTGTCGGCCACGGCACGAGGACGGGTGTGGAGTGAGCGAAGAGAAGGTGGTCCTGGGGGGTCGCTACACCCTGGGAAAAATCCTCGGGACCGGCGGCATGGCCGAGGTGTTCCTCGCGGAGGACTCCCGCCTGCATCGCACCGTCGCCGTCAAGGTGCTGCGCTCCGACCTGGCCCGCGATGCGAACTTCCAGGAGCGGTTCCGCCGTGAGGCGCACAGCGCCGCCTCCCTGAACCACCCCTCGATCGTCGCCGTGTACGACACCGGCGAGGAGCATCAGCGCACCATCACCGGCGCGGACGTCACCATCCCGTACATCGTCATGGAGTACGTGCACGGCGACACCCTGCGCGCGTACATCGACCCTCAGGACCCGATGGACGCCCATCAGGCCGGCGAGATCATGGCGGCGCTGCTGAGCGCCCTGGAGTACTCGCACCGCGCCGGGATCGTGCACCGCGACATCAAGCCGGGCAACGTCATGATCAACGACGCCGGCGCCGTGAAGGTCATGGACTTCGGGATCGCGCGCGCCATCGCCGACGCGACCAGTGCGATGACCGCCACCCAGGCCGTGATGGGCACCGCCCAGTACCTCTCCCCCGAGCAGGCTCGCGGCCAGCTGGTCGACGCCCGCTCCGACATCTACTCCGCCGCCTGCGTCATGTACGAGATGATGACGGGCCGCCCGCCGTTCACCGGCGACACCCCGGTCTCCATCGCCTACCAGCATGTGCGCGAGGAGCCGACCCCGCCGTCGGCCTACAACCCGGCGATCACCCCGGCGCTGGACGCCGTGATCCTCACCGGCCTGGCCAAGGACCGCGAGGAGCGCTACCCGAGCGCGGTGGCCTTCTCGCGGGACATCGCCACCGTGGTCGGGGGGCGCGCGCCCGCGCTGGTCGCCGGCGCCGTGCCGTCCGGGACCGATGCCGACGCCACGACCGTGCTGGGTCCCGTCGACGACGCCACCGAGGCCCTGCCGGCGATGGCCGGCGCTGGAGCGGTCGGCGCCGCCGGGGCAGGGGCCGCCGCGAACTGGAGCACCGACCGGACGCCTGCCGTGACCGGCGGGCTCGCCGCGCACCAGGCCCAGGAGGTCGAGGAGGAGCCGGAGCGCAAGCGGCCCTGGTGGCTGATCATCCTGGTGATCGTCGCCGTGCTGGCGCTGGCCGGCGCCGCATTCGCCTACTTCCAGCTCGGGAAGGACGACGGCCCCGAGACGGTGCCCGTCCCCGCCGTGGCCGGGCTCAGCGAGGACGAGGCGAGCGCGAAGCTCGCCGAGGTCGACCTCACCCCGGAGTTCGACCAGGTGCAGTCCCAGGACGTCGACAAGGGGCTGGTCATCGAGACGGACCCGGGCGAGGGCGAGGACGCGCCCGTCGGCTCCACCGTCGCCGTGAGCGTCTCCGCCGGCCCCGAGGCCGTCAAGGTCCCCGCGGACCTCGAGGGCATGACGCGCGACGAGGCCCAGCAGGCCATCGAGGATGCCGGCCTGGTGATGGTCGTCGGGGACGAGGAGGACGCCCCGCAGGAGCAGGGCACCGTCACCCGCGCCAGTCCGCAGAGCGGCTCCACGGTGCCTGCCGGCACCGAGGTCGAGGTGCGTCTCGCCTCCGGCATGGTCGAGGTCCCCGATGTCACGGGCACCCAGATCGAGAAGGCCACGGAGGTCCTCGAGGCCCGCGGCTTCGAGGTCCCCGAGCCCTCGGAGAAGGAGGACGCGGACGCCGATCCCGGCTCCGTGACCTCCCAGACCCCGACCGCAGAGGCCGGCACCCAGCCGTACGGCTCCAGCGTGGATCTCGTGATCGCCGCCGCCCCCGGCCCGGTGAAGGTCCCCAACGTGACCGGCCAGACCCTCGAGGACGCCCAGGCGACCCTCAAGGAAGCCGGCTTCGGGACCACCCAGGAGAGCGAGGACTCCGACAGCGTGCCGGAGGGGCAGGTCATCCGCACCGATCCCGAGGCCAACGCGTCGGTCGAGCGAGGGTCCACGGTGAACATCATCGTCTCCAGCGGCCCGAAGGAGACCCCGACACCGACCGAGGACCCGACGACGGAACCCACCGAGGAGCCCACCACGGACCCCACCGAGGAGCCCACCGAGGATCCGACGACGGAACCCACCGAGGAGCCGACGACGGAAGAACCGACCGAGGAGCCGACGACGGAGCCCACGGACGAGCCCAGCAAGACGCCGACCGACGAGGCCGCGGGGAACGGCAAGGGCGACGGGAACAGCAGCGTGAACAGGAATGCGAACGCTGACGGGAACGGGAACGGGAACGGGAACGGGAACGGGAACGGGAACGATGGGAAGGGCAGCACCGGTGAGTGAGTCCGCGGTCTCCGCAGCGAAGGGGCCGAGCAGCGAGGGTGCCCGCATCCTCGTGATCGACAACTACGACAGCTTCGTCTACACGATCGTGGGCTATCTGCAGCAGATGGGTGCCCGCACCCAGGTGGTGCGCAACGACGAGGTCCCCGCCGATGACTCCGGCGCGGTGGACCTCACGGGCTTCGACGGCGTGATGGTCTCCCCCGGCCCCGGGAACCCCAGCACCGCCGGCCGCACGCTCGACGTCATCGGGGCCTGCGCGCACGGCTCCGTGCCGATGCTCGGCGTGTGCCTGGGCCACCAGGCTCTCGGGCAGTACTTCGGAGCCACCGTGGGTCACGCCCCGCAGCTCATGCACGGCCGCACCAGCCCTGTCACGCACGAGGGCCGCAGCGTGTTCGAGGGCGCGCCCTCCCCGATGACGGCGACCCGATACCACTCGCTCACGGTCGATCCGGCGACGGTCCCCGACTCGCTCGAGGTCACCGCCCGCACCGCCGACGGCATGATCATGGGGCTCGTGCACCGCGAGCTGCCGCTGCACGGCGTGCAGTTCCATCCCGAGTCCGTGCTCACCGAGAACGGCCACCTGATGCTCGCGCGGTTCCTGCAGCTGTGCGACGGGGTCGACGCCGTCGAGCGCTCCGCGGGGCTGCAGCCGCTCATGACCGCCGGCTGACCGGACGACCCGCACCGGCCGGCGGGCGCCATCGGCCGCCGGTCTCGCCGGTCATCGGGCTCGTCGGCCGTCTCGCCGGTCGCCCCTCTAACCGGCCGTCCCGGCTGCCGCTGCGCCCACCAGCCCGTCGTTGAACGGCATGTAGGGCGCGATCGCGGGGAACACCCAGCCGAACAGCGCCACGACGATCAGCGCCAGCAGCACCACGACCAGCAGTATCCGGGCCCACAGCGGGCCGGGCAGATGGCGGAACATCCAGGCGTACATCAGGTCTCCTCCGTGGTGGCGAGGGCCTCGGGGATGCCGTCGGCGCGATCGGTCCAGTAGGCGAACTCCGCGTGGACGATGTATCGCTCTCGGGCCGAGTACATCGGATGGCAGGCGGTCAGCGTCATCATCTGCTCGGTCGGCTCCGCGCCGGGCTCCCCCGGGGCCGGGGCGATGACCTCCACCGCGGAGGGGTCCACGATCAGCGACTCGGTCACCTCGTACACGTAGAACGCGTCGGCCGTCTCGACGACGATCGGCTCGCCGGGCTGCAGGCTCGCGATGTCCTCGAAGACCCGACCGTAGGTGTTGCGGTGCCCGGCGACCGAGAAGTTCCCGACCTCGCCGGGGAGGGCCGTGTCCGGGTAGTGGCCGGCGCCCTTGACGTTGAGGACCTCCTCGAGGCTCACCCCTTCGGCGAGCGGGAAGGTGTCGCGGTCGAAGGTCGACACGTGCATGGTGCCCCAGACCCGGTTCTCCCCCAGGGTGTCGGGACGCGGCGGCGGACCGTCCTGGGCAGGAGCGATCGTCTCCTGGTCGACGCTCCCCCAGTCGTCCTGGAGGCCGGCGATGATGCCGGACTGCTCCCGGTCCGCGACGACGTCGGTCCACCACAGCTGCCAGACCAGGAACAGGAGGAGCAGGGCACCGAGGGTGAGCAGCAGCTCGCCGACGATGCCGATGGCAACGGCGAGAGGGCTCGGTCCGTGCCGATGCGTGGGGGTGGAGCGTCTGGCCATCATCCAGCTTTCGCGATGTCGAGGGTCAGGGATCCTTCGAAGGCGGGGAGGGTGGCGGCATCCACGGTCTCGACACGTTCGCCGAGACCCACGTAGTCCACCCATTCACGATATACCTGCACCCCGGGTGTCGTGTCGAGCTCGGCCAGCATCTGATCGGTCGGGCCGATCACCGTGATCACGAACGGCGGCGAGTAGACCCGCCCCTCGAGCAGGAGGGTGTTGCCCGCGCAGCGGAAGGCGCTGCCGTTGACGACCCGCTGGTCCTGCAGCATCATCGCCTCGGCGCCCCCGGCCCACAGCGCGTTGATGTAGGACTCCATGTCCTGCTGGTGCACCACCAGATCATCCGGCTCGACATCGGGGATCGAGCCGAGCGTGCTGGTGGGGGCGTCGGTCAGGGTGATCTTCAAGGCCGGCCCGCTGACCTCGCTGAGCCCGACGGCATCGGCGACGACGGTGGTGCGCTCCTGGGTGGCCGCGTCGCCGCTCCCGGCGGAGAGCTCCTCGATCTCGGCGCGCTTCTCCGTCGCGTCGCCCGTGAGCTGCTCGATGGTGCGGCCCCGTTCGTGGAGCACGCCGACGACATCGCCGCTCTCGTCGCGGATCGAGCTCCCGCCGGAGATCCGGGCGGTGGTCGCGAACAGCACGCCGCACAGGATCATCACCAGGGCGAGACCGACCCGCTGCCGGGGACCGGGGGCTCGCCGCGGAGGGCGGCCCGATGAGGAGCCCTCGGGGCCGGACGATCCAGCGGTATCCGCAGCCATGACCCCTCCTCGCTTCGCACGCTCAGTCCACGCGCATTACCCTAGGCCAAGGTCCGTATCTGCGGACCCGTGCGGCACGCCCGCGCGACAGGCAGTCTCGAGGGAGCACCTTTTCATGGCCAGGAGCAAGAAGAAGTCGTCCGCACGGGCGGCATCGGCAGCGAAGGCCGGAGCCGTCGAGCCCGCGACGGACGATCTCGACGAGCTCACGACCGTCGCGGATACCCCGGACGCCTCCCCGGCAGCCACGGACAGCGTCGCCGGCAAGGACCCCGTGAAGCGCTCGCGCGCGACGGCGAAGGACGCGACGACGAAGGATGCGAAGGCCCCGGCCCCGGCCAAGGGCTCGCGCAAGGCGTCCGGGAAGTCCACGGGCAAGAACGCGGAGAAGGCCTCCGACACGGACTCGGGGTCGACCAGCGGCAGCGAGGTCAGCGAGAAGGCGAAGGACGCCACCCGCTCCACCTCGCCGAAGAAGGCCGCCGCCGCGGAGACCGCGCGCACAGGCCGCCGTCGCGTCGCCGCCGAGGCCCCGAACCCTGCGTGGCTGGCCCCGACGGCCGTCGTGTTCCTCCTCCTGGGGCTGGCGTACCTCGTCACCTTCTACCTCTCGGGCGGCACCCTGCCCCTGCCCATCGGCGACTGGAACCTCGCGGCCGGCTTCGGCGTGATGCTGGTCGGCGGCGGCATGCTCATGTTCTGGAAGTAGTTCCTCCGCGCCGCAGTTCTCCGGTTGATGCTGCGGTGGGGAGTTCTCCCCACCGCACAGAGGATTCTGTCCAGGTATCCTGAATCAGATCCAGCGCGCTGTCAGCGCGCAGTGCTGACGATTCCAGCATCACGCGACGGGGGAACCATGAAAACCATTTCAGCTCGGCGACGGCTCTATGCCCTGCTCGTCCTACCGTTCGTGCTGCTCCTCGCGGGCTGCGGAAAGATGCACGCGGAGTTCGAGGTCAAGGACGTCGACTCCATGCAGGTCTCCTTCGACATGGGGTTCAAGCCCTCCTTCGTCGAGAGCGAGTTCGACAACGCGCAGGCCATGTGCGACGACATCGAATCGGACGAGCCCATCGGCACCGTGACGATCGAGGCCTACGAGGAGGACGGCCTCTGGGGCTGCCGCTTCTCCGGCCCCATGGAACGCTCCGAGTTCGGGTCCGGCATGGAGCTCGCGGAGTCCGATGGCGAATACCACCTGACCATGGACATGGGATCCGAGGCGCTCACGCAGGCGGATCTCGACATGTTCGCGTCCCTCTACGGCGCAGACGTCTCCGATTTCGATTTCAAGATGACCTTCACCTTCCCGGGCAAGGTCCTCGAGTCCCAGGGCGGCACGATCGACGGCAACACCGTCACGTACACGGACATCGTCGATTTCTACAGCGGCGTGGACATCACGGCGGAGTCGGGCGGATTCCCGTGGCTCATCGTGATCATCATCGTGGTGGTGCTCGGATTCCTGCTGCTGCTCGTGCTCGCAGCGATCATCTTCTTCGTGATCCGCGCACGCCGTAAGAAGACCTCGAACGGCGCTTCGGGCACAGGCGTCCCGGCGGCCTTCGGCGGCGCTGCTGCCGGCGCGGCCTCGATGCCCTCAGGCAACACCCCTCCCGCCACGCCTCAGAACGGGCAGCAGTGGGGCCAGGCGTCGCCTCCTCCCGCAGCACCCCAGGACGGCCAGCAGTGGGGCCAGGCATCACCGCCGGCCGCCGCACCCCAGGACGGCCAGCAGTGGGGCCAGGCATCACCGCCTCCCGCAGCACCCCAGGACGGCCAGCAGTGGGGCCAGGCATCACCGCCGGCCGCTCCGCCGAGCGATCAGGACCAGCCGTGGAACCAGCAGCGCCCGGACTCTGAGAACCCGCAGGGAGGGAACCAGCCCCCGCAGAATCCGGGCTGGTGATCCCAGGTCCAACCGCCGATCCTGGAGTCGTGTGAGGAGCGTCATGACTCCAGGATTGGCGCGGATCGGAGCGGTCAACTATTGTTGACCAGGTCAGTTCAACTGACAAGCGCCCGTAGCTCAACGGATAGAGCATCTGACTACGGATCAGAAGGTTGGGGGTTCGAATCCCTTCGGGCGCACCGCAGGATGAAGCCCCTCACAGCACCGAGAAGTGCTGTGAGGGGCTTCTTCGTGCACTCTGCCTGTCTCTGCGGACTCGGGATGATGCCGGGGCCCGCGCGGGGCTCCAGCTCTCGAAGCCACGGCAGCAGACCCCCTGAATGCGCCGGACCCGGCAGGCCAGCGATCGGCTTACCGGGTCCGGTGTCGTCCTGCAGGGCTGGTCACTGCGCGGCGGCGAGCACCTCGCGCACCGAGCTCCAGGACTGCATGAGCTCGCGGGCACCTTGATGGGCCTCCGCAGCGATCGCCTCGAGACGGGCCTGCTCGAGCAGCTCGTCGATCTCGACGCGCTGTCCGCGCTCCACGGAGGCGACGGCCGCCTCGACCATCGCGAAGCTGAGCAGGTTCTCGTGCACCTCGCACATCGGAGTGCGCCCTTCACGCAGCGCGCTGACGAACTCGATGAGCGAGGCGGCGATCTGGTCGGGCTCCTCCCCCGTCTCGGCGTCCACAGCGGCCTGGAGGCGCTCGGTGGCGGCCTCGTCCTCGGTGCCGAGCACAGGCACCCCCTTGCCGTCCCAGGTGGCCGAGCCCTGCTGGGCCCCGATCCGCCACTCGCTGTTCCAGTAGGTCGGCAGCCCGCGGGCGTTCCAGGTGCCGTTGTAGACGAACAGCGACCCGTCGGACATCTCGAAGGTCGCCGTGACGGTGGCGTCGTGCTCGTACACGCTCCACTCGGGCTGGGCGCCGCGCGCGGTGACCGCGACCGGGTCGGCATCCATGATGTAGCGCGCGGTGTCGAAGGCGTGGATGCCCATGTCCCGCAGCAACGGATGCTGCTGCGTGCGCCGGTAGCCCTCCATCTCGGTGAACAGCGAGAAGAAGGCGCTGGTGAGCACCGTCGGCCCGTGTGCGGCGACGAAGCTGCGCAGCTGGCGCACCTGGCGGAAGAACCGCCGTGACTGGGACACCATGAACGGCACCCCCGTCAGCTGGGTGTGCGCGAGCAGGCTGATCGCCTCGTGCAGGTTCTCGGTGACCGGCTTCTCGCCGAGCACCGGGATCCCGGCGTGCAGCGCCTTCACGGTGACGGGGTGATGGGCGACCGGCACGGTGGGATCGATCAGCAGATCCGCGCCGACCTCCAGGGCCAGGTCCACGCCGTCGGTGCCTGCGGCGATGGCCGACGGATCGGCCGCGCCGGACTGCTCGATGACCTTCTGCGGGGCGCCCTCGACGAGGTCGGCGACGCCCACCAGCTCGGCGACGCCGCTCGCGACGACCTCGCGGGCCCACCAGCTGCCCATGCCGCCGGCGCCGACCACGACCACGCGGGCCGGACGGTCCGAGGGGAGCTTCGGGAAGCCGGTCAGGTGGGGGGCGAGGGTCGGAGCGGCCGACGTGTCGGTGCCCTGCTCCGCGGCGAGATCCGCGGCCGAGAGGGATGCGGTGGAGAAGTCGAGATCAGATGACACGCGAGACCTCCTCGCCCCGGAACCAGTCGCGCGGCGCGTTGGCGATCTTCACGGGCTCGGCCGGGCGATCCTCGGGGCGGGCCCACACCACGGCGTTGGCCAGCACGCGCTGGATCTCGCTCTGGCGGTAGACGGGGTACTCCTGGTCGCCGGGGCTGAAGTAGAAGACCTTGCCCTTGCCGCGGCGGAAGGCGGCGCCGGAGCGGAAGACCTCGCCGCCGGCGAAGGACGAGACGAAGACGAGCTCGTCGGGCGCCGGGATGTCGAACATCTCGCCGTACATCTCCTGGGCGGGGATGACGATCGGGTGCGGGACCCCGCGGGCGATGGGGTGGGACCCGTTGACGGTCCACACCCGCTCCTCCTCGCCCTCGTTGCGCCACAGCAGCGAGCAGGTGGTGCCCATGAGCGCCTTGAACGGCTTGGAGTAGTGGGCCGAGTGCAGCGGGATCAGGCCCATGCCCTCGTGGACGCGGCGCACCACGCGGGCGACGACCTCGTCGGGCACGTCCTCGTGGGCCATGTGGCCCCACCAGGTGAGCACGTCGGTCTCGGCGAGGGCCTCCTCGGAGAGGGTCTCCTCGATGTCGTCCAGCAGGGCGATCCGCACCTCGGCGTCGACGCCGTCGGCCGCGAGCACGTCGCGCAGGCCCCCGGCGATCACGGTGTGCATGCCCTCGGGGTAGATCTCCTGGACCTTCGGGTCGACCTTCTCGTGCCGGTTCTCGCCGAACACGGCGATGCGCAGTGTCATTGCAATCCTCTGTGATGTGGAAGGTGCGCCGAGGGCTACCCCGTCAGCGCGGTCCGTCCATCGTAGGGGTGGATTCCCACGAGGGAAACGTTCTGTCCACGACGCGCCGCATCCGGTGTGTCGAGCGCGGGATCGCGCGCCCCCACGGTGCCCGCACGAGGCAGAGGGGAGACCGATGTGCGGCCGACGCGAAGCCGCCTGCGTCGTCGCCTTCCGGGCCGACTCGCCCGTGGCGGCACACGGGCGAACCGTGACCCGTCTGTGACGCATTACTCACCAGTAGCCAACTATGGTCGTCGACGGGTTCCCTCAATGGCGAGGGGACCTGCCCGCCTGACGAGCAGGCCCTCCGCCCGCAGGCACCCGATCTCCTGCGCGGCGCGTCCTCAGGCCCTGCGCGATCTCAGACTCAGCGCGGTCTCAGGCACTGCACGGTCTCAGGCACTGCGCAGTCTCCAGCGTGCGCGGCCTCAGGCTCTGCGCACCTGCACGAGAAGGCCCAGGTGCTCGAGGTGCGCCTCGAGGGCGTCGGCGGTCTGCTGATGCGCACGGGCCGCACGGCGACGGCCGAGGGACCCGCCGAGTGCCGCACCCGCTCCCTCACCCCAGCGGTACCGGACCTCGGTGCCGGGCTCCCGCTCCCGGAGCTCCACCGGTGCGGTCAGGAAGAACCCCTCTCCCGCCAGGGCACCGAGCAGGATGGTGCGCCGGCGGCTGCCGCACTCGTAGTCGATGCGGCCCTCGCCGCGCTCCCGGCGGGCCCAGCCGCGGTCGTGGAAGAAGGCGTCGAGGAGCTCCTGTGCCTCCGTGCGCCCGCCGCTCACCACGAAGACCACTCCAGGGACCGCTCCCGGCGCCCCGTGCGCCCCTCGCGCCGACCGCGCATCGCTCACAGGCGGGCCGACCCGATCCGACGCAGCTCGGCGTTGCCCAGGTGCGGGACGTCCCGATGGTCGTGCGGATCCATGCCCTCCCCGATCGCGAGGGCGATCTGCAGGATGTCCCCGTGGGCGACGAGCACGACGGGGGCGTCGGCCGCAAGGGCATCCGCGGCGCGGAGCACCTGGTCCACACGGGCCGCCACGACATCGACCTGCTCCACGTCGTCGGCATGTTCCCCGCGCGCCCGGTCGACCGACCACACCAGGTCATACGCGCTCGCGGGGCCCTCGTCGTGCGTGCCGAAGCCCCGCTCCCGCAGCCGTTCGTCGAGCCGGGGCGCGGCGGCCCCGATCCCGTGGGCGAACTCCTCGGCGGTCTGCAGGGCCCGGGCGAAGTCGCTGGAGACGAGGAGCGTCGTCTCTCCCAGCCCCTGCTCGAGAGCGCCGCGCGCCGTGGCCTGCGCCTGGCGTCGGCCCAGAGCGGTCAGGCCCACCTGCGTCAGGGCGCGCGGCCCGGGCAGCGAGACGATCCGCCCCTCCACGTTGGCGGTGGATTCCCCGTGCCGCAGCACCCAGACGTCACTCATGGCCGCTCAGGGCGTGGTGACCTTGCCCGGGTTGAGGTTCCGCCCGGGGTCGTTGTCGGCGAACAGGCCCTTGACCATGCGCACGCCGACCTCGCCGATGTCCTCGGTGATCCACGGCTGATGCTCGGTGCCCACCGCGTGGTGATGGCTGACCGTCGAACCGAGGTCCACGAAGCTCTGCTGCACCGCGTTCTTGGCCGTGAAGTACTGCTCGAGAGCCTCCTCGTGCGAGGAGTACGGGAAGGCGAAGGTGAAGTAGAGGCAGGCCCCGGCGTGGTAGCTGTGCGACATGTGGGAGAACATGAAGCCCGGCAGGCCCTGCTGCTTCTGCGCCGTGTGGAACGCCTCGAAGGCCTTCGCGTGCACGGCGTTGAGGTTCGACCAGGTCGCGCCGGTGTCGCAGACGTCGCCGAAGACCTGGTAGTTCAACATGAAGTCGCGCAGGTACGGGGTGTCGAACTTCTTCTGGTCGTAGATCGCCCCGGGGCCCGCGCCCAGCGTGATGCCGCCGGCGTGCTTCACGATCTTCTTGACGATCGACTTCTGCTGGTCGACGGACTCCTTCGAGCCCTCGAAGCACACGTAGGAGATCGACATCTCGTTCGTGGTGTCCCAGCCCTTCGAGCGCAGGTAGGCGAACAGCCCGTCCTGCACCTTCGAGGCGACCTTGCCCTTGGTGGAGCTGGGCTCCTTGACCATGGCGAGGCTGAACTCGGTCTCGGGACCGTCGGAGAGCCGGGTGAAGGTGGGCGAGACGTCGGTGGAGCGGGCGATCGCGTGCATGCCGCGGATGCCGTGCTCCCAATCCGGGTACATATAGGCGATGACCTGGCGCACCGGCGCGAGGCGATGCACCTGCACGGTCGTCTCGGTGATGATGCCGAGGCGGCCTTCGCTGCCCAGGATCATCTCGTGCACGCTGGGTCCCGAGTCGCGCCCCGGGATCGCCTTGGTGTGCGCGATGCCGTCGGGGTGGACCATGCGCAGCCCGCGCACGATGTCCTCGATGTCGCCGTACTTGTCGGACTGCATGCCCGAGGAACGGGTCGCGGCCCAGCCGCCGAGGGTCGAGTAGGTGAAGGAGTCCGGGAAGTGGCCGACGGTCCAGCCCAGGGCGTTGAGCTGCTCCTCGAGGTCGGGCCCGTAGACGCCGGCCTCGACGCGCGCGAGGCCCGCGGTGTCGTCGATCTCGAGGACCTCGCGCATGCGGCCGAGGTTCATGGTGAGCACGGGACGCTGCTCGGTGACGTCGGGCGTGACCGAGCCGGAGATGCAGGAACCGCCGCCGTAGGGGATCAGCACCAGGTCCTTCTCCAGGACGATGCGGAGGATCGCGGCGACCTCCTCCTCGGAGTCCGGGTAGATCACGGCATCGACCAGGCGCTCGAAGTCACCGGCGCGCACGCGGAAGAGGTCGGGCAGCGAGCGGCCGAAGGAGTGGAGCACGCGGTACTCGTCGTCGTCGACCAGGTTCTCCTCGCCGACCACGCCGGTCAGCAGCGCACGCACGTCGGCGGGCATCCGGCTCGAGGGCACGTCGAAATCGGCCAGATCGGGCTCGACCGGGGTGTCCTTCGCCGCGAGATCCACGCCGATCTTGTTCTTCGCCAGCGGGGCGAAGGCGGGCTTGTTGTCGTACCGGAAGGTGACGTCGTCCAGACCCCACCCCCACCACTTGTGCCGCTTGACCTCTCGGGCGCTCAGCCGGTCGCTCATGCGGTTTCCTCCTCGTCCGGGGCGTCCGCGCCCAGGACCTCGTCGTGATGCTGCTCGTACAGGTCTTTGACGCGCCCGCGGATCCGGTCGGAGAAATCGACCGCGGATTCGTCCTCGTCGGAGATGATCGGCTCCCCGAAGACGACGCGCACCGGAGGGCGGCCCTGCGGCCAGTTCCGGCCCTTGGGCATCGCCTCGTAGCCTCCGACGATCGCCGCCGGGATGACGGGCACGCCGACGCTGATCGCGAGGGCCGCTCCGCCGGGTTTGAAGCTGGTCATCTGGCCGCTGCTCTGGCGACCGCCCTCCGGGAAGACCAGGATCGGCACTCCGGCGCGCAGGAGCTTGCGCGAGGTGCCGGAGTTCTTGCGGTTGCCGCCACGATCGATCGGGAAGGCGTTGAGCATGGTGCGCACGAAGATCCGACGGAAGAAGTGATCGAACCAGTAATCGGTCGCCACCCCGGTGGAGAGCAGGCGACCCTGGGCCCACGGCAGGCTGAGCGCCAGCAGGGGCCCGTCGACATGGCTGGTGTGGTTCGCGACCAGCACGAACGGCCCCCGGACGCTCTTGACGCGCCGGTGCATCACGACCTGCGGGGTCACCGCGGACCTCACGACCATCCGGAAGATCACCCGCTGCAGCACGAAGCGGACCCCCGAACGCCATCGTGAGCGGTACTTCGCGAGATCCCCCTCGGGCTTCTCCCAGCCCTCTCCGCGCGAGCGGGCCGAGAGCGACTCCATGAGGCGTCGGCCGGCGCTGGGCTGCTTCGCCTCGCCGGGCTGCTTCGTCTCGCCGGCCGGACCGTCAGGAGCGTCACCGCCGGACTCCCCCTCGGCGTCCTCATCGGTGTCGACGAGGTCGTCGGCAACCGCGTCGGCGTCCTCGACAGAGCCAGAGGGGTGCACGTGGCCTGCGGCGCCACCGGATCGCGCCGGGAAGGCGCCGCCGGCAGGATCGACGGTGTCCTCGGGGTCCTGCGCGGAGTTCTGCGGGGTCATGCGATCACTTCTCCCGGCTGCGACGGTGGCTGAGCCGTGCGCTCAGTCGGGCCACGATCCCACGAGGAGTCGTGCGCAGGACACCGGCGATCCCCTTCCAGCGCAGAGAAGGGATCGAGACCGGCTTCCCGCGGGCCACATCGCGCAGGCACTCCTCGACCAGGCGGTCGGCGTCGAGCCACAGGACGCCCGGGATCGAGGACCCCTTGATCCCTGCGCGGTTGTGGAACTCGGTGCGCACCCAGCCCGGCATGAGCGCGGTGACCTGCACGCCGGTGCCTGCCAGCTGCACTCCGAGCGACTCGGAGTAGTTGCCCACCCAGGCCTTGATCGCGGAGTAGTTGTTCTGGGTCACCAGGGCGCTCACGGAGCCCACGTTGATGATCCAGCCACGGCCGCGCTCGCTCATCCCCCGGCCTGCCGCGCCGCCGAGCTTCAGCACGGCGCGGATCATCACCTCGAAGCCGAGGTCGTGCGCGGAGATGTCCTCCTCGAGAAGGCTCGCCTTCACCGAGAAGCCGGCGTTGTTGACGAGCACGTCGACCGGGTTCGTCGCCGCGACGAGGCGGTCGGCGACGCGCTGCTGCGCCTCGCGGTCGGAGAGGTCGGCGACGATGGTCTCGACCTCGACGCCGTACTCGCGCCGAAGCTGCGCGGCGGATTCGTCCAGGCGGGAAGGGTCACGCGCGACAAGAACGAGGGAAGCTCCGCGACCAGCGAAAGCTCTCGCGAAAGCGGCCCCGATGCCCGCGGTGCCACCGGTGATCAGGGCCCTATGCATGGCGGCTACGATACACTAGAGCCGCCCTGACCAGCGCGGGAAACACCCCTGGTGAGGCCGTCCCGAGGCGCGGCGAACGCGACTCGCTCGAGGCTCGGGCGCCATAACTTCCACGTCCTGCCGTACCCGTCCATAGAGGGAATCCATGTCGAACAGCACACCGTCCGCCGACCAGTCCGCCAGCAGCGGCGGGCACCGCGACGGGGATCGCCGGATCCTGCTGACCGGCGTCACAGGATTCCTGGGCCAGGCGGTCCTGCGGTCCCTCCTGGAGACCACCGACAACACCTACATCACCGCCGTGGTGCGCCCCAAGGGCTCCCTCAGCGGGCTCAAGCGCCTCGAGCAGCTGCTGCGCAAGCCGGTCTTCTCCTCCTGGGCCGACGCGCTCGGCGAGGGTGGCAAGGAGACCGTGAAGGCTGCGTTCGACGCCCGGGTCTCCGTGCTCGAGGGCGACCTCACCGATATGCCCGCCATCGAGGATCCTTTCGACGTGGTCATCCACTCGGCGTCGTCGGTCTCCTTCGACCCGCCGATCGACGAGGCCTTCCGCACCAACGTCGGCGGGGCGCGGAACCTCTACGAGGCGCTGCTCGCCTCCGGCCAGGACCCGCACGTCATCCACGTCTCGACCGCCTACGTCGGCGGCATCGCCAAGGGCCTCCGCCAGGAGGGATCGCTGCAGACCGACGTCGACTGGCGCGCCGAATACCAGGCCGCGGTCGACGCCCGCACCCGGGTCGACGCCGAGTCCCGTCGGCCCGAGACCCTGCGCTCCCAGATCCGCGGCGCGACGCTGCGCACCGGCCGCATGGGTCCCAAGGCCGTCGCCTCCGCCTCCGAGGAGGCCCGCCGCGCCTGGGTCGACGAGCGCCTGGTCGACTTCGGCCGCACCCGCGCCCAGTCCGTGGGCTGGACCGACATCTACACCTTCACCAAGGCGATGGCGGAGCAGGTCGCCGAGGAGCTGTGGACCGCCAACGGCCACCGTGTCTCCTTCGTGCGGCCCTCGATCATCGAATCCGCCGTCCAGAACCCGTATCCGGGCTGGATCGACGGCTACAAGGTCGCCGACCCGCTGATCATGGCCTACGGCCGCGGCGCCCTGCCCGAGTTCCCGGGCCTGGCGGACTCGATCCTCGACGTCATCCCCGTGGACTTCGTGGTCAACGTGATCGTGGCCCTGGCCACCCAGGACGTCTCCCGTCGTGGCGACGACGCCTACTACCAGGTGGTCTCCGGCGCCTCGAACCCCCTGCCCTTCCACGAGATGTTCACCGCGGTGCGCGAGTACTTCGTGGAGAACCCGCTCGAGGACGACGAGGGCAAGGCCATCGAGGTCCCCGCCTGGACCTTCCCGGCCGTGGAGATGGTCGAGCAGCGCTTCCGGGCCAAGGAGCTCGCCGCGAAGGCCGGGGCAACCGCCGTCGCCTACCTCCCCGCCACCAAGCGCACCCGGGCGTGGACGTCGGACCTGCACAAGGCGACGTCCGGGCTGACCACGCTGCGCATGTACATCGAGCTGTACCGCCAGTACACGAAGACGGAGATGGTCTTCGACGACGCCAACACGCGCGCTCTGCGGGACGAGCTCTCTGCGGACTTCCTCTCGGACCACGACTTCGACGTCACCGGGATCGACTGGCGCGAGTACTTCACGAAGCAGCACCTGCCGGCCGTCACCGACCTCACCAAGGCGTACTCCCGGGCGAAGTCCGCCCAGCGCAAGCGCAGCTCGCGCCCCGCGCCGGAGCTCAAGCAGAACGAGAACGCCCTGGCCGTCTTCGATCTCGACGGCACCGTGCTCGCCACGAACATCGTCCAGCAGTACTTCTCGGTGGTCCGTGCGACGCGTCCCCGCCGGTCCTGGCCCGCCGAGATCGGCGGCCTGCTCGCCGCCGTCCCCGGGTACCTGCGGGCGGAGAAGCGGGACCGCTCCGAGCTGATCCGTACGGTCAACCGCCGCTACAAGGGCTACCGCAGCGACGAGCTGCGCTCCCTCATGCAGGGTGAGGCCGGGCGCCGCATCCGCGCGTCGATCCGTCCCGAGGCCCTCGAGACGATCGAGCGCCACCGTGCCGCCGGGCACCGGACCGTGCTGGTCAGCGGCGCGCTCGACGTGCTCGTGGAGCCGCTCGCGGGTCTGTTCGACGAGGTCGTCGCCACCCATATGGATGAGGACGCCTCCGGGGTCATGACCGGCTACCTGGCCACTCCCCCGCTGGTCGACGAGGCCCGCGCGAACTGGCTGCGCAAGTACGCCGACCTCCACGGCGCGGACCTGACCTCGTCCTACGGCTACGGCGACTCCCACGCCGATGCCTCCTGGCTCGAGCTGGTCGGCTCCCCCACCGCCGTCTCGCCGGACCTCGGCCTGTACGGCGTGGCGAAGAAGAAGCGCTGGCAGATCCTGGAGTGGTGACGCGCTGAAGGCGGTGAACCGCTGAGCGTGATGGTCCGGTGAGCGTGATGGTCCGGTGAGCGGACCGCTCCAGCCGGCCCCGTCCCTCCAGGCGTGATCGATGAGCAGCCCCGTCGCCGTGCGACGGGGCTGCGTCGTGTCCGGACGAGGGCAGTCCGAGAGCGCGCTATGGGGAGCACGGCACGGGGACTCCTCCCCATCGCCCCTGCGCAGGAGCCCTGCTACCGTCGATCCCAGGTCGAGCGGCAGATCCCGGGTGGGAGCTGCGAGGCCCCGGGACGGCGATGGTCGCGGTTCCGGATCCAGCCGAGAGGGGACCATCATGACCAGGACGATCTACGCCCGCGGAGCAGCTCTGGCCGCCGCGACCATGCTGGCGCTGACCGCATGCGGCAGCTTCGGCGAGACCGAGGCCGACCGTGAGCCGGCCGAGCAGGGGCAGGGTCAGGACAGAGAAGGTGACGGCGCCGACGAGGGTGACGGCCAGGGCGACGACGCCGAGGGCGCGTCGGAGGACGGCTCCTCCGCGGAGGAGCGCGACGACTCCGACGGTGATACCTCCGAGGACACCGGGTCCGGCGACGAGGCCGACGACAGCGCCGACGAGGGGTCGGACGGCGACACTGCATCGGGCGAGGACGCGGGCGCCGACGACGCTGAGGGCACCGACGCCGATGCCGGTACCGACACCGATACCGACACCACCGATCAGGGTGATGATGCCGCCGACGGTGAGGACGCCGCAGCTGGTGAGGACACCGCCGCCGCGGGCGAGCCCACCGTCGTCGAGATCGGCACCGAGCTCGTCGACGAGGAGACCGGCGACGTCGTCACCATCCTCTCCGCCGTGCGGGGCAACCCCACCGACTTCTACGCCGCGACGGACAACCCCGACGGCGAGATGATCTACCTCGAGGTGACCGTGACTCCCGGCGGGCAGTACGGCGGGGTCGTCAGCCAGTCCGACTTCTACCTGGAGGACGACGGCGAGGAGGTCAACTACGCGGCGAGCGCGGACGAGGAGCTGACCGCCGCCGGCTTCGAGTACTTCGAGGGAGCACCGCGTCGCGACGGCGAGGCCACCGGCTACATCCCGATCTACGTCGAGACCACGGGCGACACCCTCACGGGCTCGTACGTGCGTCCCGAGGCAGAGGTGATCGGTGAGGACACCGTGATCCCCGAGTTCCGGGGCGAGTTCGAGATCCCGGCCGTCTGATCGCCGCGGTCGGGGACCAGCCACCGGCCCAGCGAGAGGCCACAGCACAGCAGGGGCGCACCGCTATCGCGATGCGCCCCTGCTGTGCTGCTCCGGACCGAGGGCCACGCCTCCGGTCAGAGCACCGAGGCGAGGAAGTCCTGGAGGCGGTCGGACCTCGGGGTCTCGATGAGCTCCTGGGCGGTGCCCTGCTCGACGATCATGCCCTCGTCCATGAACACGACCCTGTCGGCGACCTCGCGGGCGAAGCCCATCTCATGGGTCACCACGATCATGGTCATCCCGCCCTCGGCGAGCTCCTTGAGCACGGCGAGCACCTCGGCGACGAGCTCCGGGTCCAAGGCGGACGTCGGCTCGTCGAAGAGCATCAGCTCGGGCTCCATGGCCAGGGCGCGGGCGATCGCGACGCGCTGCTGCTGGCCACCGGAGAGCTCGGAGGGGTAGTGGTCGGCGCGGTCGGACAGCCCCACCCGCTCCAGCAGGGCGAGCGCCGATTCCTTCGCCTCAGCTTTGGAACGGCCGAGAACCTGGATCGGAGCCTCCATGATGTTCGCCAGGGCGGTCATGTGCGGGAACAGGTGGAAGCGCTGGAAGACCATGCCGATGCGGGAGCGCTGGCGGGCGATCTCGGCGCTGGGCAGCTTCTGCCAGCGACCGTCGGCCAGGGGCTCTTCGGCGTAGCCCTGGGTGACGCCGGCGATGCGCACGCGCCCCGCCGTCGGCTCCTCGAGCTGGTTGATGCAGCGCAGCAGCGTGGACTTGCCCGAGCCGGAGGGGCCGATCAGCACGGTGACCTCGCCCGGTGCGACGGAGAGGTCGCAGTCCTTGAGCACGTGGAGGTCGCCGAAAGCCTTGTGGATGCCCTCGAGCTGGATGAGCGGCGCGGTCCCGGATGCGGACGTGGCATCGGGCGCGGTCCCGGATGCGGCATCGGGCGCGGGCGCGTCCTCGGGCGTGGGTGCGGGCGTGGCGGCGTGGGTCATCAGAGCTCCACCTCCGGGAGCGAGTCCTTGGGGGTCGTGCCGGAGTTGTTCACGGCGGACTGGCGCGAGCGCTTCGGGGCGGCGCCGCCCGTGCGGTCATCGAAGCCGCGGCCGAAGTACCGCTCGAGGAAGAACTGGCCCACCATGAGCACGCTGGTGATCGCGAGGTACCAGATCGCGGCCACGATCAGCAGCGGTATCGGGGCGTAGAGCCTGTTCGATATCGCGTTGGTGGCGAAGGTCAGATCGAGGGTGAAGGGCACGGCGAGCACGAGCGAGGTCGTCTTCAGCATGCCGATGGTCTCGTTGCCCAGCGGCGGCACGATCACGCGCATGGCCTGCGGGATGATGATGCGCCGCAGGATGTTGCCGTTGCCCATGCCGAGCGCCTTGGAGGCTTCCGTCTGCCCCTTGTCCACGGAGTTCAGGCCCGAGCGGATGATCTCGGCGAGGTAGGCGCCCTCGTTCAGGCCCAGGCCCACCACGGCCGCCCAGAACGCCGGGAAGTAGTCGCGGGTGGAGAACGAGAACCACTCGGGGCCGAAGGGCACGCCCAGCGCGATCTTGGGGACGATCACGGTGAACAGGCCCCAGAACACCAGCTGGGTGTACACCGGGGTGCCGCGGAAGATGAAGATGTACGCCCAGGAGACGCCGCGCAGCACCGGGTTCTCGCTGCGGCGCATGATCGCGGCGGCGAGGGCCACGACGGTGCCGAGCACCATCGCGAGCACGGTGATCAGCAGCGTCCAGCCCACGCCCTGGACCACCTTGACGTCCAGGATGTAGGTCGCCACGGTGGGCCAGTCGAAGACGGGGTTGGTGATCAGGAAGTTGATCAGGCCCAGCGCGACCAGCGCGACGACGACGGCGCTGATCCAGGTGCCGGGGCGCGGGCTGCGCTTGGCGCGGATCCGGCCCGGGATCGGGTCGGCGGTGCGACGGCCGGTCGCAGGGCCTGCCGAGGCTGCGCCGGAGGCGGGGGCGGGGGTCTGTGTGCTCACTGCTGCGGGTCCACTTCCGAGGTCTCGATCATGCCGTTCTCGTTGCCCCAGGCCACGAGGATGTCGCGGAGGGCGCCGGAGTCGATGAGGTGCTGCACCGCCGCGCGGATCGCCTCGGCCAGCTCCGGCTGGTCCTTGGCGACGACGATGCCGTTCAGCGCCGCATCCTCGATCTCGCCGACCTCCTCGAGGGTGCCTCGCGAACGGTCCACCGCGTAGGCGACGACGGGCGAGTCACCGATCAGCACGTCGGCCTTGCCGCCGGCGACGGCGGTCGCGGCGTCCGCATTGCCGACGTAGGGCTGGTCGACGATGCCGTCGCCGCCCGCGTCCCGGCACTCCTGGTCGCGCTCGACGACGACGTCGTCCATATAGGTGCCCACCTGGTGGGCGACGCGGGTGCCGCACAGGTCAGGCGGAGCGATGCCGTAGGGGTTCCCGGTCTTCACGGCGTAGGACATCCCGGCCGCGAAGTAGGACACCATCGAGACCTGCTCGAGGCGTTCGGGGTTGATCGTGAAGCTCGAGATCCCGACGTCGTACTTCGAGCCGATCGACGGGATGATCTGCGCGAACACCGCGGATTCGGTGCGGGTGGTCAGGCCCAGCACCTTGCCGATGGCGGCGAGGATGTCCATGTCGTAGCCGACCGCCCCTCCCCCGGAGCCGACGAACTCACCGGGCGCGTAGTTCAGGGCGGCGCCGTTGACCAGCTCACCCCGCTCGCGGATCTCGGCGGGCACGAGGGCGGCGAGCTCGGGCTGCTCCTCGATGCTGTCGACGTCGACCTCAGGGATCGCGTTGGTCTCGGCGTCCAGGCGCACGGAAGCGTCAGTGCAGGCGGCCAGAGCCGGCGCGAGGACCGCGCCGCCCAGGGCGAGCGGCAGCGCGCGCAGCAAGGTGCGCCGACGGGGAGGCCGACGAGAGCGGAGGGAAGTCACGGGTGAATAGTATTCACATGGATGCATGAAAACAAACCGATGTTGGGTGGTTCACCGCGACGGCCGCGGAGCCCCTCAGCCCAGCTGCATGCTGCCGGTCTCGGTGGAGGGCTCCTCGTCGTGGGCGGCGTCGTGGGCGGCATCGTGTCCGGCGAGCTCCTCCTCCGCGTCGATGTCCACGGCGGCACCCTCGAACTGCGAGCGGTACAGCCGGGCGTAGGCCCCGCCGGTCGCCAGCAGCTGCTCGTGGTTCCCCTGCTCCACGATGTCGCCGTCCTCCATCACGAGGATGAGGTCCGCGTCGCGGATCGTGGAGAGGCGGTGCGCGATCACGAAGGAGGTGCGGCCCTCGCGCAGGCGGTTCATCGCGTTCTGGACCAGCACCTCGGTGCGGGTGTCCACGCTCGAGGTGGCCTCGTCCAGGATCAGCAGGCTGGGCGTGGCGAGGAAGGCGCGGGCGATGGTCATCAGCTGCTTCTCGCCGGCGGACAGCGAGGACTCGTCGTCGTCCACGATCGTGTCGTAGCCCTCGGGAAGCTGCCGGGCGAAGTCGTCCACGTGGGTGGCGCGGGCGGCCTCGAGGACCTCCTCGTCGGTCGCGTCCAGGCGCCCGTAGCGGATGTTCTCCCGGAGCGTGCCCTTGAACAGCCAGGTGTCCTGGAGGACCATGCCGGTGCGCTCGCGCAGCTGGGCGCGGGTGAGGTCGCGGATGTCGATCCCGTCGATCGTGATCCGGCCGCCGTCGACCTCGTAGAACCGCATCACGAGGTTCACCAGCGTGGTCTTGCCGGCGCCCGTGGGGCCGACGATCGCGACGGTGTGCCCGGGATCCGCGACGAGGGACAGGTCGCGGATCAGCTCGCGCTCGGGGGTGTAGGAGAAGCGCACGTGCTCGAACTCGACGCGGCCCTCGTGGATGCCGGCCGCGGCGGTGTCGACGGTCGTCTCGGGCTCCTGCTCGTCGGCGTCCAGCAGCTCGAAGACCCGCTCGGCGCTGGCCACGCCGGACTGGAGCATGGTGGCCATCGAGGCGACCTGGCTCAGCGGCTGGGTGAACTGGCGTGAGTACTGGATGAACGCCTGCACGTCGCCGAGGGTGAGCTGGCCGGAGATGATCCGCAGCCCGCCCACGATCGCCACGACCACGTAGCTGAGGTTCCCCACGAACATCATCATCGGCATGATCAGCGACGAGACGAACTGGGCACCGAAGGTGGCCTTGAACAGCTTCTCGTTGCGCTCCTCGAAGCGCTGCGCGATCTGCTCCCGGCGGCCGAAGACGGTCACCAGCGAGTGACCGGTGTAGGCCTCCTCGACCTCGGAGTTCATCACGCCGGTGGCGTCCCACTGCTGGGCGAACAGCTTCTGCGCCTTGGCGCCGACGACCGCTGTGAGCAGCACGACCACGGGGATCACGGCGAGCGCGATCAGGGAGAGCTGCCAGGAGATCGTGAGCATCATGACCAGCACGCCGATGACCGTGAGGATCGAGTTCACGAGCCCCGTCACGGTGTTCATCAGAGTGTTCTGGATGTTGTCGATGTCGTTGGTGACGCGCGAGAGGATCTCGCCGCGCTTCATCCTGTCGAAGTAGGCCAGCGGCAGGCGGTGCAGCTTCTCCTCCACCTCGCGGCGCATCCGGTACACCATGCGGTAGATGACCCGGTTCAGGGCGACGCCCTGGATCCACATGAGCAGCGCCGAGCCGACGAACAGCGCCACCGCGAGGGCGAGGGTCTGGTGGAGGGAGGTGAAGTCGATGCCCTCGCCGGGGGTCAGGTGCATCCCCGAGAGGAGGTCCGCCATCTGGCCTTCGCCGCGCTCGCGCATCTGGGCGATGACGTCGGCCGGATCGGCTCCCGCCGGGAGATTCTTGGAGATCAGCCCGGTGAAGATGATGTCGGTGGCGCGGCCCAGGATCTTCGGGCCGACGACGCTGAGCGCGACGGATACGAAGCCGATGAGGATCGCGCCGATCATGAATTTTCGCTCGGGACCGATCTCGCGCAGCAGGCGCCTGGCCGAGGGCCAGAAGTTCTTGGCGCTCTGGCCGGGGCGCAGGCCGCGCTCGGCGTCCTTCTCGCTGGCGATCTCGTCGGCGGCCTTCGCCTCGTCGCCGGCCGCGGCGTGGCTCGTCGCGGTATCGCCGGCGGACGTGCCATCAGCGGATGTACCGCGGGCCGTCGCATCGCGGGCGGTCGCGTCGCCGGGAGTCGTGCCGTCTGCTGCGCCGCCGGCTGCCGACTCGCGCTTCTTCTGGAAGGGAGACATCAGGCCACCTCCTCCTCGACGCCCTGCGAGCGCACGATCTCCTGATAGGTCTCCGAGGTCTCGAGCAGCTCGGTGTGGGTGCCCTGGTCCACGATGCGCCCGTTGTCGAGCACCAGGATCAGATCGGCGTTGGTGATGGTGGTGACGCGCTGGGCGACGATCAGCATCAGGGCGTCGCGGGTCTCCGGGACCAGCGCCGCGCGCAGCTTCGAGTCGGTGGTGAGGTCCAGCGCGCTGAACGAGTCGTCGAACAGGTACAGCGACGGCTTCGCGGCCAGCGCCCGGGCGATGCACAGCCGCTGCCGCTGACCGCCGGAGACGTTGGTGCCTCCCTGGGCGATCGGCGACTCCAGCTCGGTGGGCATCGCGGCCACGAAGTCGCGGCCCTGCGCGACGCTCAGCGCGTGCCACAGCTCCTGCTCGTCGGCCGCCGGATTGCCGAACCGCAGGTTCGAGGCGACGGTTCCGGAGAACAGGTAGGGACGCTGCGGGACCAGGCCCACCCTCTCCCAGAGCACGCGGGCGTCGAGGTCGCGCACGTCGTGGCCGTTCAGCAGCACGCGCCCCTCGCTCGCATCCATCAGGCGCGGCACGAGGTTCACCAGCGTGGTCTTGCCGGCGCCGGTGCCGCCGATGATCGCGACGGTCTGGCCGGCGCGGGCGGAGAAGGAGATGTTCTCCAGCACCGGGCGCTCGGCGCCGGGATACGTGAAGGAGACGTCCTCGAAGGTCAGCTCGATGGGACCCTCGATCTCGCGCACGCCATCGGTGCGCTGGACGACGCTGGTGTCCGTGTCGAGCACCGCGGAGATGCGCTCGGCGGAGACCATCGCGCGCGGGATCATCATCGTCATGAAGGTCGCCATCATGACCGCGATCAGGATCTGCATCAGGTAGGCGATGAACGCGGTGATCGAGCCGACCTCCATCTGCCCGGAGTCGATGCGGGGCGCCGCCACCAGCAGCACCATCACGCTGGAGACGTTGAGGATGAACATGATGATCGGGTTGATGAGGATCATCAGCAGGCCGATGCGGCGGTTCAGGTCGGTGAGCTGGTCGTTGACCACGCCGTAGCGCTCGCGCTCGCGGTCCTCGCGCACGAAGGCACGCAGCACGCGGATGCCGGTGATCTGCTCGCGCAGCACCCCGTTGATGTCGTCGATCTTGCCCTGCATCTGCTTGAACAGCGGCGCGGCACGGAAGATCAGGATGCCGACGGCGACCAGCATGACCGGCACCATCACGGCGATCAGCCACGCCATGCCCGGCTCCACGCGCAGCGCGAGGACCACGCCGCCGATGCCGGTCACCGGGGCCTGCACCAGCATGTTCAGGCTGAAGAACACCAGCATCTGGACCTGCTGGACGTCGTTCGTGGAGCGGGTGATCAGCGACGGCGTGCCGAACTCGCTCAGCTCGCGCGGTGAGAACGAGGAGACCTTGGAGAACACGGTGGTGCGCAGGTCCTTGCCGACCCGCATCGCCGAGCGGGCGGCGAAGAAGTTCGCGGCCACGAGGGCGATGACGTTGCCCAGCGAGATCAGCAGCATGATCTTCCCGAGCTGCCAGATCACCGGGACGTCCGCCTTGGCAACGCCGTCATCGATGATGTCGGCGTTCAGGGTGGGCAGATAGAGCGCGGCCAGCACGCCGACGATCTGGAACAGCACCACCAGGAGGATCCAGAGCCAGTACGGCTTCACGGACCTCAGGACGAGTCGCAGCAGGGTCACGTGGCTCCTTCGATCACGGCACGGGCCAGACCGTGCCGGTGCGCCGCAGGAAGCCTAGTCCTCCAGGCACACAAAGGGCATCAGACTTCCGTCGGTGCGGCGTCCGTACGGCGGCCGTACGGCGTCCGCACTGCACCCGTCCGGCGTCCGTCCGGCCTCCACGGAGGCCCGTGCTCTACCGTGGTCCGCGTGAACCGACCTGTCCAACGCCTCATCATCGCCGTCCTCGCCCTCGTGCTGGTGGTGTCCGTCGGCGCTGTCGGGATCAGCTCGCTGACGGGCAACACCCCCGACGACGAGAAGCAGGGGGAACAGCCGTCGGCCGCGAACCCCGACGACCGGCCCACGGCGGACCCCGCGGATCAGCCCCCGAAGCCCGAGCTGCCCCGCCCCGAGGAACCGGCCGGCCTCACCGAGCAGACCTCCGAGGGTGCGCAGTCCACGCTCACCTACCTGCTCGAGTCGTACACCTACATGATGACCACCGGCGACACCTCCGTGTGGGAGGACTCCGTGGACCCCAACTGCCAGGTGTGCACCACCTTCCTGGGCAACGCCCAGATCCTCCACGAGCAGGGCGGCTACCTCGTCGACGGCGAGTTCGACGTGCGGTCGACGGGCTTCTCCGGCACGGGCGAGCCGCCGGCCACCGGTCAGGTCGTCGCGGACTTCACGCAGGAGGCCAGCATCATCGTCGACGATCCGAACCTCCAGGCCAGCCCCGTCGACGAGGTCTCCGGCCAGCTGATCGCCCAGGTCGCCTGGGACGGCTCACGCTGGCGCGTGACCGACATGAGCATCGCCCCGGGCCCCGGCGGCGGGGCCTCCGACGCCGGCGGTGCGAGCGACGCGGGCGGGACCGGCGTCGCGGATGGGGCCGGCGACGCGGGCTGAGCCGGCGTCGCGGGCTGGGCGGGCGTCGCGGGCTGGGCGGGCGTCGCGGGCTGAGCCGGCGTCGCGGGCTGGGCGGGCGTCGCGGGCTGGGCGGGCGTCGCGGGCTGGGCGGGCGTCGCGGGCTGGGCGGGCGTCGCGGGCTGAGCCGCGCCGTCACTCGCACCCCGTCGAGTCCCTTCAGGCACTCCAAGCGTCGAGCATGCACCACGTGTCGTTGAGAGCGGCCTCAACGACACCTGGTGCTTGATACCGAGCAGTAGCTGGAGCAGCTGGCCGCTCAGCCCCGAGCAGTAGCTGGAGCAGCTGGCCGCTCAGCCCCGAGCAGTAGCTGGAGCAGCTGGCCGCTCAGCCCCGAGCAGTAGCCAGATCAGCTGGCCGCTCAGCCCCTGTCAGTAGCTGGAGCAGCTGGCCGCTCAGCCCCGGCGCGCTGACCCGCGCATTGTGGATGAGCGAGTCTCGTTGACAGCTCGGCGCGCATTCTGATCCCATGCCGAGACCGCCCTCGCCCCTCCCCGCGACGTTCCCCTGGAACGTGTTCACGCGAGCAGAAGCGGCACGGGCAGGGATTTCCATGGAACGTCTCCGCCGCGCGGACCTGAAAAGACTGCGAACCGGCCTCCTCGCCCGGACCGCGGCGGAACTCGTCGAGATGGATATTGCCTCCGCCCTGTGCCGATCCGATCCGGACGCAGTAGTCGTCGGGGTGAGCTCCGCCAGGATCCAGGCGCTCCCACTTCCCTTGCGTCTCGAGAAGTGGAGCGAAGGCACCCCGGTGCACATCTCCTTCCCGCCGGGCAGGAGGACAACCGACGACGTGATCAGCAGACATGCGCTTGTCCTCGCGCCCGGCGATCTCCGCGCAGCGTCGTTCGTCCATCCCGCGTCCGACGCAAGCAACTCGAACCGACTCGTGCTGCCGCTGCGACTCACATCTCGCGCCCGAACCTGGCGAGATCTCGCCCGAGCCCTGTCGCACGCCCGGCTGGTCGCGATCGGTGATCACCTGGTGCGTCGACCTCGCCCAGACTTCGAGTTCGGCAGATCTGAGCCCTGGTGCTCGCTCGAGGACCTGGCGCTCCAGTGCACCGGTCGGCATGCGCAGATTCTGCGCGCTGCCCTGCAGGACGTGCGCGTCGGCGCGGATTCTCCCCGCGAGACGATGCTTCGTCTCGCCTTCGCGGAGGCGGGGCTGCCCGAACCGGAGATCAATGTTCCCCTGGTCGGCTCAGACGGCCGTGCTCGGCACACCCCCGACTTCCAATGGCCCGCCCACCGGATCGCCGCGGAGTACGACGGCAAAGGCCACAGCGAACCTGATCAGGTGAAACGCGACATCGCGCGAGCCCGGCGGGTGCGAGATGCCGGCTGGACCGAGGTTCGCCTGTTCGCCGCCGACGCCGAGAACGACTGCGCGGGCGCGGTGGACCAGGTTCGGCGAGAGCTGCGGTCCAAGGGGTGGGTGCCCTGACGTCGCCTCCCAGCGGCACCGGCACCGGCACCACCACCGCACCGACCCGCCCCGCCCCGCCCCGCCCCGCAACGTTTCCAGCACCGTCATCGGGATCGGCATCGGCGCCGTCCAACCCGCACCACGTGTCGTTGAGCGGCCTCTCACCGACACTCAGTGCACTCTCGATGACACTGACACGACGACAGGCTCAGTACGACGAGGCCTGCGGCCGCGGGGTCAGAGGACAGCGAGCAAGCAGCTGGCGGTAGGCGGCCGGGCAGCTGGCGGTGGGCGGCTGGCGGTGAGCGGTGAGCGGTGGGCGGCTGGGCGTCTGGGCGGCTGGCGGTGAGCGGTGAGCGGTGGGCGGCCGGGCAGCTGGCGGTGAGCGGCTGGGCAGCTGGCGGTGGGCAGCTGGCGGTGAGCGGCAAACGGCGAGCGGCGAGCGGACGCTCTACAGGCTCCCTGTAACCCGGTAGAGGAACAGGTCGGTGCGGTACGGGACGTGGACGGTGCTGCCAGGGGCGTGGCCGAGGTGGTCGTGGAGGTACCAGTCGAGGTTGGCGAGCACCTTCGCGCGGCGCTCCTCGGGGGCGGTGATGACGTAGCTGCGGGTGCGGGCGAGGTCGATGACATCGCCGGTGACCATCGGGTCCTCCCACTGGTGCACGCTGCGGCTCGCGAGTGCGAGGCCGGGACCGACGGTGGGGGTGAAGTCCTCACGGTGGATGTCTCCGGCGTGCATGATCCGCGAGAGGCGGTGAACCCAGGGGATCGTCACGTCGAGAATGTTCCACACCAGGGCGAGCACGCCGCCGGGGGCGAGCAGTCGCGTGACCTCGTCAGATGCCGCCTCCGCGTCGAACCAGTGCCACGCCTGGGCGACCGTGACCAGCTCCGCCGAGGAGTCCGGGAGGCCAGTGGCCTCGGCCGGAGCGACCTGCGTGGCGAGCGTGGACAGCGTGTCGAGCGTAGGGGCAGCAGGCGCGGAGCCCGCGTCTGGATCGGCCGACGGGCCGCGCCGCAGCGCGGTCTCGAGCATGGCGCGGCTGGTGTCCACCGCAGTGACGGCGAGGCCCCGCTGCGCGAGCGCCCACGACAGCTTGCCGGTGCCGGCTCCGAGGTCGACGGCGCGGGGCCCCGCGCCGCTCACCTCAGCGAGGATCGCGTCGAGCACAGCAGGCGGATAGCCGGGCCGGAGGCGGTCATAGTCCTCGCCCTGGCTCTGGAAAGCCGCCGCGAGAGCGCCCTTGCGCTCCGCACTTCCGAAGCGAGGCTCATCGCGTGCGGAGATCGCAGGGACAGGAGGGTCTACGGGATCCGGCACGGCCAGGATTCTAAGTCCTTGAGTGCATGAGAACAGCCAGGCCGGATGCGCGCCCGGCTCAGTCTTCGATATAGCCCGTCTCCGGGTCGATCTGCTCGAGGAAGTTCCGAATGTTCGCCAGATGATCAGCCGTCTCCAACGGTGGTGAGTTGTGCGCAGCGAGAGAGAATCCATACTGCGCATTCGGGCCCGAGATCCAGTCATAGCTGTAGTTGCCGGGAGCACCGAGCGAGACCATGAAGACCTCCCCGTCGCACTCAATCCTGGAAGACACCAGCGTCACCACCATCCATGTCAGTAGGTCCCGTTCTCGGTCAGCAACCACGGTGCGGCGAGGCAGATCGCGAGAGCGATGACGAGGGTGAGGCCTGCCAGGGCCAGCTGCCAAGGCGCTGTCTTTCGCCCGCGCACCAGGGCCACGATGCCGAGCACGGTCATCACGAGCGCGAGCAGACCGCTGAGAAGCGACACCGGGATGAGCGCCAGAACGCTCTCGAGCCAGTCGTGACGCTCCACCGCCTGCGAGGAGCCGTGCTTCGTCCCCATGGTCCGTCCCCTCATGCACTCGCCCGTCGATGCTGGCCGACGCAGGGCGTCCAGCCCTCCGGTCGCCCTGCCCGGGCAAGACTGCCCAGCGTCTCGGCGGATGTCGATGGGGAGTTCTCACCGCGACGCGCGGTGCGCCACCCAGGAGCGATGCAGGCCCGCGTAGATCCCGCCCTCGAGTTCGACCAGCTCGGCGTGGGTGCCGTGCTCGGCGAGGTCGCCGCCGTCGAGCACCATGATCCGGTCGGCGCGCTCCGCGGTGGAGAGGCGATGGGCGATGGTGATCGTGGTGCGGCCGCGGGCGAGGCCGTCGATGGCCTGCTGCAGGCGTACGTCCGCCGCGGGGTCCACGGCGCTGGTGGCCTCATCGAGCACGATCACGTCGGGGTCGGCGAGATAGGCACGGGCCAGGGCGACCAACTGCCGCTCTCCGGCGCTGAGGGACTCGCCGCGCTGGCCGACGGGGGTGGCCAGACCCTCGGGGAGCTCGTCGGCCCAGGTGCCCAGGCCCAGCTCAGCGAGCGCCTGGTGCATCTCGGCCTCGGTGGCGCCGGGCCGGCCGTAGAGGAGGTTGCCGGCGACCGTGGTGTCGAAGAGGAAGCCCTCCTGCGGCACCATGATCACGCGCGAGCGCAGCGAGGCGTACGGGATGAGGTGTACGGGCACCCCGCCGATGAGCAGCTCGCCGCTGGCGGGATCCATCATGCGGGTCAGCAGCTTGGCGAAGGTGGTCTTGCCGCTGCCGGTCTCCCCCACGATCGCGATGCGGCTGCGGGCGGGGAGGTCCACCGTGATGCCGTGCAGCACCTCGGGGCCCGTCGGGTAGGAGAACCGCAGGTCGCGGATCTCGATGTCGAGCAGACCGTCGGGCAGCTCGTCCGCGCCGGGCACGGGATCCAGGCGCTTTCCGGTGTGGGGGTCCATGGCGCCGCCGGGGTCGGCGACGTCGGCCGGGGTGTCGAGCACGCCGAGCACGCGCCGCCAGCCGGCCACCGCGTTCTGGGCCTCGGAGAGCATCTCGATGCCCATCCGCACCGGCTGGCTGAACAGCGACACGAGGAAGACGAACGCTATGACGCCGCCGGCGGTGAGGTCCGCGCCGGGCAGGTTCGCGCCGAACGCCTCGGTGCCCAGCAGGATCCCGACCACGACCACCACGGCAGTGGCGAGACCGTCGGCCGATTCGGAGAGGAAGAAGGAGGCGGACTGCGGCTTCAGCACGGAGAACTGCGCGTTGCGCACGTCCCGGACCCGCTCGAACTGGCCGGCGCGGGTGCGATCCTCGACGCCGTAGGCGCGCACGGTGGCGGCGCCGACGAGGGACTCCGACACGGAGCCGAGCATGGTGCCCACGTTCGCCCGGACCTGCTGGAAGCGAGCGCGGATGCGCTTCTGCAGCGACCCCATGATGAACAGGATCGGGATGTAGCAGATCCACACCACGAGGGCGAGCGGCCAGGAGTAGAAGGCCATCACGGCGGTGGCGAGCACGAGCTGCATGCTCATCACCACGAGCATGATGCCGCCGAAGCTCATGAACTGGCTGACGGTGTCGACGTCGCTGGTCACGCGGGAGACGAGCGCGCCGCGCTGCTCGGTGCCCTGGGTGAGCAGCGAGAGGTCGTGGATGTGGCGGAAGGCGCGCTTGCGCAGGGTGGCCAGCGAGGTCTCGGCGAGCCGGAACAGCCGACGGTTCATCAGCACGTTGCAGGAGGCGGTGACCAGCAGGACCAGGGCGGCGAGACCGGCGGCGCCGGCGACGAAGGCGAGGTCGGGCTGTTCGGGGGCGATGATGCCGCGGTCCAGGATGGACTGCACCGCGATCGGCACGACGACCTTGCCGCCGGTGGCGACCACGGCCAGCAGCAGGGTGATCCAGATGCCGCGCAGCAGCTCCGGGGTCAGCGCGAGGCCGCGCCGGATCGTGTGCAGCGCGGACTCGTCGGCGGTGGTCTCGCTGCCGAGGGCGGAGGACTCGGCGCGGTCGGCTGCGGGTGCGGCGGTCATCGGCCATCCTCCTTCTCGTCGCGCGGGGCTGAGTCGGGTGCGGGGCGCGCCTCGTGGCGGCCGACGGGGCGCGGCGGGTCCGGTTCCGGGCCGACGTGGTCCGCCTCCGCACCGTCCGGGCCGACGGGACGCGGCGCATCCGGGCCGACGGGGCGCGGCTCCACACCGTCCGGGCCGACAGGGTCGAGCTCGGTCGGATCCGGCGGGAGCGCATGCATCGCCCCGGTGGTCGCGGGCGGCTCGCACTCGCACTCCCCATCGGGGGTGACATCCTCGCGGCGGTACCTGCCCTCGCCGTGGCGCTCCACCGCGGCGGAGACGGTGCGGGCCCGGTCGGCGTCCACGGCGATGCTGGGATCGGGGCCGTCGCTGGGCTGCGGTCCCGACGACTCGAGCAGGTTGTGGGAGATCGCCGCTTCGTCGTACGCATCGACCAGGGAGCGGTAGCCCTCGCTGCCCGTGCGCAGCTCCTCGTGGGTGCCGCTGGCGGCCACGCGCCCGTGGTCGAGGAAGACGACCTGGTCGGCGAGGGAGATCGTGGACTTGCGGTAGGCGATCAGCAGCAGCGTGGACGAGGTCATCTCGCGCCGGATCCCGTCGAGGATCGCGAGCTCCACGGTGGGGTCGCAGGCGCTGGTCGCATCGTCGAGGATCAGCAGGCGGGGCCTGCGTGCGAGGGCACGGGCCAGGGCGATGCGCTGGCGCTGCCCGCCGGAGAGCGATCCGCCGCGCTCCCCCAGCTCCGTGTCGAGGCCGTCGGGCAGGGCGTTCACGAAGCTCTCGGCCTGGGCCACGCGCAGCGCCCAGCGGATCGTCTCCTCGTCGATGTCCTCGCCGAGGGTGACGTTCTCGCGCACGGTGTCGTCGAAGATGAAGGCCTGCTGGAGCACCAGGGCGACATCCGCGGTGAGGGCGTCGGCCGTGAGGGTGCGCAGGTCCGCGCCGTCCACGGAGATGGCGCCCTGGTCGGGGTCAACGAGCCCGGCGGCGAGCAGGGCGAGGGTGGACTTGCCCGAGCCGGTGGCGCCGACGACGGCCAGCACGCGCGTGCCGGCGCCCGGATCAGCGCGCAGGGTGACCCCGTGCAGCGCCGCAGAGGTGCGCAGATGGTCTTCGGCGCGTGCGCCGCGACCGAGGATGACCTGGGCGGGGTCGTCGCGGTAGACGAAGGAGACCTCGTCGAAGGTGAGCACGCCGGGACCCTCGGGCAGGGCGTCGGGGCCGTAGGTGCGCTGCTCGGTGACGTCGAGGATCTGCTGCACGCGGCCGCCGCCGACGACGGTGCGCGAGAGGTCGCCGAGCACCCAGCCGAAGGAGCGGATCGGCAGGGACATCAGCGTGAACAGGTACGCCACCTCGACGAGCTGGCCGGTGGTGAGGTGCCCGTCGCCGATGCGCCAGGCGCCGAGCACGGCGACGGCGAGGATGCCGAGGTTGGGCAGGGCGTCGATCGCGGGGTCGAACCAGCCGCGCACGTAGCCGAAGCGGATGCCCGTCTCGCGCAGGTCGTCCGCAGCGCGGGTGAAGCGCTTCTCCTCGACGTCCTCACGACCCAGGGACTTCACGACGTTCGCGCCGTCGAAGGACTCGTGGGCGATCTCGGCGACCTCGGCGCGCAGCCGCTGGGAGCGCACCGCGATCGGCGTCGCGAAGCGCTGCAGCAGCACGTTGAGGATGATCAGCAGCACGATCAGGCCGAGCATGACCAGCAGGATCACGGCGTCGATGCGGGCCACGACGATCGTCGCGTACACGAGCATCACGATCGTGGACAGCGCGAAGGGGAAGGGCGCCATCGCGAAGAACGCGGCCTCGACGTCGGAGTACACGGAGCTCAGCAGGGTGCCGGTGGACTGCCGGCGGTGCCACAGCAGCGGCACCTTCGCGTAGACGGCGGTGAGGCGCTCGCGGTAGAGGCGGAACAGGTCGAACTGGGCGGCGGCGGCGAAGATGCGGCGGGCCATCACGGTGACCGCGCGAGCCACGGCGATGCCGAAGATCGCCAGGCCGCCGCCGACGATGAGTCCGATCTGGGGCTCGCCGCCGGCGAAGGACGGCACGACGACGTTCTCGGTGACGCGCCCGATGATCGAGGAGGTCGCGATCTGCAGCAGCGCGAAGACCGTCGCGCCGAGGACGGCGAGGGAGAACCAGGTGCGCTGCTCCCAGGACCCCTTGAGCAGGCGCTTCAGGCCCGGGACCAGCACGGCCGGGTGGTCGCGCTCGATGTTCGCGATAGGTCGCGGCGCGGGGCCGGGCGCGGCGGCGTCGGTCGCGGGGGCAGAGGCAGGGGCGTTGGCATCGGTCGCGCGGGCAGGGGCGTTGGCGTCGCGCGCTGGAGCGTTCGCGGTGGCGTCGGGCGTGGTGTCGGGAGTCGCGGCGGAGCGCGGTGCGGGGGTGGTCATGCGGTCACGAAGTGGACGACGACACCGATCGCGAACACGATCGTGGAGAGCATGGCCAGCGAGAACTCGATCATGATGCCCACGCCGAGCGCCTTGACCGCGATCCAGGCGGAGCCGATGCCCTTGCTCAGGTCCTTCTGCCGCACGGCCTCGCTGATGCACAGGCCGAGCACGAACCCGATCGGGAGGCCCAGGAGCGGGATCACGAAGAAGCCGACGATGCCGGCGGCGAGGCCCACATAGATCGGCCACATCGGCACCTCGGCGGCGTGCAGCTTCCTCCCGGTGAGCACGTAGCTGGTGGTCATGCCGATCGCGCTGAGCACCAGCACGATGGCGAAGACGATCCAGGCGGGCCAACCGCCGATCACGATGGCCCAGATCAGGGTCGCGATCGCGATCGTGATGGTGCCGGGCAGCACGGGGACGACGATCCCGGTGAGTCCGACGATGTAGGCCAGACCCGCCAGGACGGTGACGATGATCTGGGCGGTGAGGGAGTCCACGGGTCCTCCGGAAGAGCTCAAAAGGTTTCAGTCCCCGGGGGTCGCGTGAGCGTTCACGGCCAGGATGCGGGGCGGCGTCGGCCCCGACGGACAGGGCTCCGTCCATCCTATCGGGAGGGTCCGACGGATCGCCCGGATCGGTCGCGGAATCAGAGGCAGCGGCAGGGGCAGGAGCAGGAGCAGGGGGTCATGCTGCGCCTGGTCAGGGTCAGAACAGATTCACCAGGAGCACGAAGGTGAGAGTGCCGAGCCCGACGCTGAGCAGCGTGCGTCGGCCGCCCAGCAGATGCGCGGCGATGGTCACCGCAGTCGCGATCGCCGCTGGGACGAGGCGGGCAGGATCGGCGTCGATCGAGGTGCGCAGGGTGGAGACGGCGAGGATGGCGAGGATCCCCACCGGCATCCACAGCGCCATCACGCCCACGAAGCGCGACTCCTGCAACGGACCGAGGATCGCGAAGGGCACGGCCCGCAGGGAGAACGTGATGACCAGGCCGATCACGAGGACCGCCAGGTAGTACCAGGTCTCAGGCATGGTCGACCCCTTGCGTGGCGCACGACGAATCCCGGGTGGTGTCCTGCGCGGCGGGCCGACGTCGATCCGTCCTCCTCGCGGTGAGCAGGTAGCGCACGGCGAGCAGGGACACGAAACCGATCATGCCCACGAACAGCGCGGATCCCGGAACCAGCAGCAGAGCGAGGCTCAGCGCGAGCCCGGCCAGCAGCAGCGAGGGCACCTGGCGGCGGGATCGGCAGGCGTCGAGGGTGAGCGTGATGAACAGGGCGCACAGGGCGAATTCGAGGCCTTCGATGCGGTCCGGCAGGAATGAGCCGATCGCGACTCCCACGAGTCCGCCGCCCACCCAGTAGCTCTGGAAGGCGAGCTGCATGGCGACCAGTCGCGCGCCGGTCCAGGTGCCCGGCCGCGCGGCGGAGACGGCGTAGGCCTCGTCGATAAGCGCGTAGACGGAGTAGAGGCGGGCCAGCGGGTGGCGCACCACGCGCAGCGGGAAGGAGAAGGCGTAGAAGACGTGGCGGAAGTTCACGAGAACTGCCGTGAGCGCGATCGTCGCCAACGGGGTCCCCACGGCCATCAGCCCCACGAGCAGCAGCTCGACGGAGCCCGAGAACAGGAAGATCGACAATCCCGGGGCGACCCACCAGGGCAGGCCGGTCTGCACCACGAGCATGCCGAAGGCGATGCCGATGGGGAACATGCCCAGGCCGGCCGCGAAGGAGAGGCGCACGCCGGTGGCGATCTCCTGACGGCGCGTCCCGGCGGTCTGCGGAGGATCGGCGGGGGCAAGAGCGGGCGCGCTCTCGCCGACAGGGATGGCGTCGAACGCATCGCGCACCTCCGTGGCGTGCGCCCGCTCGTCGGCCCCGCGCTCAGCCCCACGTTCTGCCTCTCGCTCGGCCCCGCGCCCGGCCCTCTGCTCGGCCCTCTGCTCGGCCCCGCGGTCGGCCCCACAGCCGGCTCCGGGCAGTGGGTCATAGCCGGGGCCCGTCGGCGCCGCCGCCGTGCGGCCATTCCGGAGGCCACCCTCTGCGCTGATCAATTCCGTCACAGGAGCAATCATCGCAAGATCAAGGCTTCTGAGGATTGCGCATGCAGCAGTCCAGATGCCCTACCATGCAATATATGAGCATTGATGACGTGGATCGCGCAATACTCGAGTACCTCCGTGAGGACGGGCGACTCTCGAACGTCGCCCTGGCCGATCGCGTGCACCTCACCCCCGGTCCCTGCCTGCGCCGGGTGCAGCGCCTGGAGGCCGACGGCGTGATCCTCGGCTACTCCGCGCAGGTCTCGCCGGAGGCGCTGGGGCGGGCCTTCGAGGTGATCCTCGACGTGGACCTCACGGCCTATGACCGGGGCACGGTCGAGCACTTCGAGACCACGGTCGCCGCCTTCGACGAGGTGATCGAGCTGAACCGCCTGTTCGGCTCCCCCGACTACTTCGTGCGCGTCGCGGTGAGCGACCTCGAGGCGTACGAGCACTTCCTCACCGAGCAGATCATCACGATCCCGGGGGTCTCGAAGATCTCCTCCCGCTTCACGATGAAGGTGCTCAAGAGCCAGCGTCCGTCGAGATAGACGGCGGCGAATACGGCGGTGTCGAGTCCGACGGCGTCGAGATCGATGGTGTCGTCGGCGTCCTCCGGTCCACCATCTGCGCGCCGCTGATCCGCCCGGACAGGCCGTTGCGGTCCACGAACAGCACCACCACCAGGGTTCCGAGCACCACGGCGGCCGCGGCCGCGTTCAGCAGCGAGGGCACGAGCGGCACGTGGGCTCCGGCGGCGAGATCGGCAAGGCCGGGCGCCAGGGCATAGACGCCGGCCACCGGCAGGGCACGCAGCAGACGACGACGGCGGCTCCCCCGTCGGCCGTCCCACAGCGGCCGGATCGCGACCAGCCGCTGCCCGGGCGAGGCGCCGCTCCCCCGTAGCGCCGGCAGCACCACCGTGAGCAGCACGCCGGCGAGAAGCGCCACCGGTTGCAGGAGCGCGGCGGTGGTGAGCGCCGCGTCGGGCAGCTCCCTCGCCCCTGTCGCGACCGTCCAGACGAGCGCCATGGCGAGCACGGCGACGGTATGCAGCATCGCGGGCATCACGGAGATGAGAGCGGCATCGAGCGCCGAGCCCAGCAGGCGACGGATACGGGTGACGGGCTGCGGGGGCAGCGCGGCGAGGGCCGCCGGGCGCGGGACCCAGCCGGCGACGAAGGGTGCCGCCACGGCCCCGACCAGGGCGCCGGCGGTGTTCGTGAGCAGGTCATCGACGTCCGCCACGCGATAGCCGCAGTCGTAGATCCCCCACAGGCCGGTGTACTGCGTGGTCTCGATCAGCAGCGAGGCGGCGAGACCGAGGAGGATCGCCGTGGGGATCCCTCGCCCGGTCATCGCGCGCACGAGCAGTCCCAGCGGGATGAACAGCACGATGTTCAGCAGCGGCTGCGCGATGGTCGCGAGGGCGAAGGAGGAGCCGATCCCGTTCTCGCCGACGATGCGGGCGATATCGGCGATCACCGCACCCGGGATCACCTGCAGCGCGCCGCCGTTGCGGCCCACGCACACCGACGGATCCGGCAGCGGGAGCAGCGTGTACGCCACCAGGGCCACCCCATAGACGGACAGCGCCGCGGTGCCCAGCAACCGCGTGAGGCTGAGCCGGCCGTACGCCGAGTACTGGACGAGGAGGGCGGGAACGAGGACGCCGAGGAACACGACCGTGCCGCCCACCAGGGCGAAGGGGATCTGCCAGGTCCACGTCTCGATCATGGTCCCAGCCTAGCCTCGATCTTTCATGGGGTCGGTAGGTCCGCTCGGTCGGCGTCGTTGCCGATCTTTGCGGACTCATTCTGGCATGAGG
>NZ_BAAAIR010000044.1:0-148028 GCF_039526165.1 Brachybacterium tyrofermentans | reverse complement strand
ACTGGGCTTCCTCACCCCCACCGAAGCGTTCGCTCGACTCATTGCCGGCGAACCCCATGTTGCTTCGACGCCTTGACACCACCGAGGGGCTGGACGCGGTGATCACTCGGGGCACCGAGGGAGTTGGCGAGGGGATGGCCTGAAGGCTGAAGTGGTCCGTTCGGCCAGGTTCAACTCTGAAGTCTCTCCGAAGCTGGACAAGGGCGCCCGTCCCGGGTTGGGGGCCTCTCTCGCACGGATGCTTGCCGTCCACAATTCTTGATTCATCCGCTGGGTCGTCCGGCCACTGCCTACCCTTCGCAGCATGGCCAGTCTCTGCGCATGGGTGGACGAAAGCATGCGTATTCGAGGCGCTGAGGTGCCGATCCACTTCTTGGGTGCCTCGATAGGTTCGTCGGAGCCGGCGGAGGCACCTGTGCTGCTCCGCCAACTTGCACCCCGCGGCAACAAGCTCCACTGGCGAGATCTCGGTGCGAACGGGAAAGCTCGGGCGGCTGCGTTGTTGCCTCAGCTGGGGCTCCGCCATGTCGTGGTCTCGGCAGCGCCGCTGGTCCCTGCCAAGCAGGAACGTGCTCGGGGTCTGAGCTTCGAGAGATTGCTCTGGGAGCTGGCTCAACGTGAGGTCGCTCGAGTCGTCGTGGAGTCGCGATCGCCGTCGCAGGACCGGAAAGATCTGAAAAGAGTCGATGGACTGCGCTCGCGTGCTGTGATCCCGCGAGATATGCGAGTGGAATGGGTGCCCGGGATCGAGGATCCCATGCTCTGGGCACCAGACCTCGTACTAGGTGCGCTGGGCGACGCCTATGTCGACCGTGTCGATGCTCCGCCCGCTTTGGCGGAGCAGGTCACCCGGATAGATATCAAGCTCGCATGAGCGCGAAGGCCAGGCCCTACGAAACCGCAGGTGTCCTGGCCTCTACTTCCGGTCTCCCAGCGGGAGATGGCTACTCCATTAGACCTCCCGCCGAGGGGCTGAGTCAATGCCCTCTGACTCCATGACCAGCGCGAGCACCTCGAGGGTGGAGGGTGCCTGCAAGGTCGGCGGTGCGTCGAGCTCCCAGGCTTGACCGTGGGTCACCCATCCGGTGCGGCACCCGGCCGCCTGGCCGCCCTGGATGTCCGCGGTGGCGCGGTCCCCGACCATCCAGGTGACCCCGTCGGCCGGGAATCCTTCCACCGCAGCCGTGAAGATCTCCGGGGCGGGCTTCCTCGCGCCGACAGCTTCCGAGATCACCACCTTGTCCACACGACCCTCGAGCCCGCTCACCCGCATCTTCCGAGACTGCTGGGCCACGAGTCCGTTGGTCACGACGATCAGCGTCCATCCCCGATCGCGCAGCTCGGCGAGCTTCTCGAGCAGGCCGTCGTAGCAGCGCACGTGGCCCGCGTGAGCGTGCAGCAGGGTCTGGACGAGCTCGTCGCGGGTCGAGGTCAGGTCGAGCCGCTCGAGCAGTCCGTCGGCGAGGATCGCCCGATGCGTGTAGCCGTGACCGTCCGTCTCGAGCAGCCAGCGCAGATCGTCCTTCGTGCCTCCCTGCGCGGCGATGAACTCCTCGGCCCAGGCGGCGAAGGCGCCGTCACGATCCACCAGCGTGTTGTCGAGATCCAGGAGCAGCAGCATCGGGCGAGCCTAGCGGGGGAGTGGTACCGGGAAGGTGCGTCGGCCCGCCTCGTGCATCGACTCGAGGTGGCTGCGCCAGGTGGTGGGCCAGCCCTGCGTCACCCAGGTCGCATGCGGCTCGTGGCCGTGGGTGCCGAGCCACTCGACCTCGTCGATCGCCTGCTCATGGCGTGATGCCGCGGCCTCGACGACGTCGATCGGGGCGTTCCAGCCATAGCCCTCGAGGAGCGCGCGGGCGCGGGCCCGCCGGAGCTCGGCCTCGGCCGGCGAGAGTGGGGCGTCGTCGGGATCGACGTCGACGGGAACGGCCCACAGCAGGGCGTAGGCGAGGTCCTCGACGGGGTCGCCCGGCCGCGCGGCATCCCAGTCGAAGAGCCCGACGGCGATGCCGTCCCGCCAGGCGACGTTCCCCGGCTTGGGATCCCCGTGGCAGATGGGGGTGCTCGGGGTGCTCGGGACCGACCAGACGGCGTCCGCCGGGGGGATCCACGTGCGCGTCGCCTCGTGCACGGCGCGCAGCAGCCGGCCCAGGGAGCGGGCGGCGTCGGGGGAGAGCCCGTCGGGCCAGGCGTCGTCCCCCGCAAGTCCGGGCACGAGGCTCACGTACTCGAAACGGTCATCGAGGCCCAGAGGCCGGGGCACCGGCAGGCCCTGCGCACCCAGATGCTCCAGCAGGGCGTGGATCGTCGGCGTCCAGGGCTTGCGCGGGCGGCGCACCGTCGTGCCGTCGATGCGGATCTCGCGAGGACCTGACATCACGCGGGGATCGCCGACGGGATCCGCCCGGCGAGCCGGCCGATCATCGCCTCGTCGACTTCGACTCCGGCAGCCTCGAGGGCCAGGATCGCCGCTCCGCCGAGGGGGTCGAGCTGTGAGGGGACCAGGTCGAGGGCGCTCGGTTCGGCCTCGACCAACATGCGGTCGAGGCGGTCGCGGAAGCTCGGAGCGTCCGCGAGGGAGCCCGTGCAGGCCACAGGGACCGGTCGGGGCCCGGCCACAGGGGCGAGCAGGCGCACACCGCGCGCGGTGCGGGCGGCCAGGTCGGTCAGGGCTCGGTCGGCGAGGGCGGACTGCTCGCCCATCGCCGTGACCTGGGGCGCGAAGTCCCCGTAGGACCGTTTGATGGTGTTGCGGTGAGTTGTGGAGCGGGCGAGGACGGCCGCGTGCAGTGCCGGGGCGTCGGCCACGCCGAAATGCTCCAGAGCCGCCGGGACCAGCGGATCCGTCGGGGAGCAGTCGTTCATCAGGATCTGCTGGACGACGTCGTACACGAGGTGCCGTGCGGCGCCCGCATAGTGCTCGAGCTGCCCGCTCTCGGTCTCGACGCCCTCCTCGTCGATCGCGAGGATCATCGACCCGGTGCCGGCGACCACCACGATGCCCGGCCGGCCTGACAGCGCGCCGCGATGGGCGATCACGGCGTCGTTCACGACGATCTTCGGGCAGGTCAGACCCGGTGCATCGACCAGAGCGGCCGTGCGGTCGTTGTCCCCGTCGCTCTGGTTGGAGCAGGTGCGCTCGAATCCGGCGATGCCGGCCGCGAGGGCCACGGCGTCCGACGGGTCGAGCCCGCCGGAGTCGATCGCCTGGGCGATGGTGCCGCGGATGTTCTCGAGCGCGTCGTCGTTGTGGCTCGGGTTCCCGCCCCCGCCGACGGCCGCGGCGAGGCGCGTCCCGTCCAGCGCGAAGCAGCCCACGCGCGTGTGCGTGCCGCCCCCGTCGATGCCGATCACGAACTCGTGCTGCGGGGTCGTCGGGGTCATGACGGTGAACCTAGCAGCGGCCTGTTCCCCACGTCACTGCTAATCTTCCTGCTCGTGTCGTCGCGAGCGAAGGAGTTGCGTCCGATGGGCTCCACCAGTCGCACCAGTCGCACCAGTCGCACCAGCCGCCCGAGCGGGCTGCTGCTGAACCTCCAGGAGCACGCCGTCGGGGTGGACGGCGCCGCGCTGCGACTGAGCTGGATCGTCCCGATGCTGGGCGACGCGCAGCAGCGCAGCTACCGCGTGCAGATCGCCGAGGACCCCTCGTGCGCCGAGCCGTTCTGGGACTCCGGCCGGGTGCTCTCGGCGGGCTCCACCGGTGTGCTGATCCAGGTCGTCCCCCTGCAGGCATCGACCCCGTACTGGTGGCGCGTGCAGGTCGACACCTCGGAGCGCGGCGACTGGTCGCTCGCCGCGCGGTTGACGACGGCGCCCTTCACGACGGCGCCGTGCACGACGGACCCCTCCGCGAGCGCCCCGAGCCGGTGGCCGGCGACTCCGATCTGGGCCGGGGACTCCGCCGACTGGGCGCTGTTGCGCACCGAGATCGACCTGCCGGTGACACCGATCCGCGCCGCCTTCGTGGAGGCCGTCGGACTCTCCCCGGAGGGCGGCCCCGGCGAGGACGGGCCCCGCGGCGGACGCCAGCACGTCTACAAGCTGTGGGTGAACGCCCAGGTCACGGGCTTCGGGAGCGTGCGCAGCCAGGACAACCACCCGCGGCTGCATACTCACGATCTCACCGGCCTGCTGCACCCGGGTCGCAACGCCCTCGCCGCTCTCGCCTGGGCGCAGGAGGGACGCCAGTTCGCCGCCCGCCTCGTCGTCGTGCTCGAGAACGGCAGCAGGATCGAGCACGTGACGTCGCCGGAGACCTGGCGCGCGCTGCCCGGGAGCGCCCTGCTGCCGGGGGAGCGGAGCGTCGGCGGCGGCTGGTACCACGCCCCCGCGGAGGACTGGGATCTGCGCGAGGAGCCCGTCGGATGGACCTCGCCCGGGTTCGACGACACGGGCTGGGCGGCGGCGTCGGCCGCTCCGGCGCTGCCCGCGGAGCCGGCACCGGCGATCGTGAGTCTCGGGCAGGCCGACGGGGACCCGGCTCCGCTGGAGCCCGTCGGCCCCGGGGCCTGGCGGTTCGATCTGGGCCGGGAGATCGTCGGCGGGCTTCGCGTGCAGGTTCGGGCGAGCGACGGGGCCCGGATCGAGGTGCGCCTGGGCGAGCAGCGCGACGCCGACGGGCGGGTGATCTCCTCGATGCCCACCGGGAACGTCTACGAGGAGACGTGGACCCTGCGCGACGGCGAGCAGGAGGTCGAGCACTGGGGGTATCGCGCCTTCCGCTACGGCGAGCTGCGCGTGCTCTCCGGGGAGATCGAGAATTTGCAGGTCACGCGGACGATCCTGAGCAGCGGGACGGTGCGCGACGGGGAGATCGGGCACGCCGGGGGAATCGGGCACTCCGGCGCGTTCGCGTCGTCGGACCCGGATCTGGACCGCGTGCACGAGCTGTGCCGCTACTCGATCGAGGCCACCACCCTGGATCTCTATCTCGACACCCCGTCGCGCGAGCGCGGGCCCTACGAGGGCGATACCTACGTCAATCAGCTCTCCCACTACGCCTGCGGGCGCAGCTACGCGCTTGCCCGCGTCTCGAACCAGTACCTGACGCGCCGCCCCACCTGGCCGGCCGAGTACCACCTCATGCCCGTGCTCGTGGCCTGGGAGGACTATCTCGCCACCGGGGACGACGCGCAGCTGCGCTCCGATGTGGACCTGTGGCGGCGGGCGAACTACGACCGCCATCTGGGGTTCGACGGACTGCTGCACAAGGACCCCGGCCCCTCGAGCGCCTGGGACGCCGACCTCGTGGACTGGCCGCAGACCTGCCGCGACGACTACGAGTTCACCGAGGTGAACACCGTGCTGAACGCCTTCCAGACGGCGGCCCACGAGACGCTCGCGAAGATCTGCACCGTGCTGGGCCGGGACGCGGAGGCGGAGCATCACGCGGCGCTCGCGGCGCGGATGCTCGCGGGGATCGAGACGCACCTGGTGCGGGAGGACGGCGTCTACCGCGACGGGCTGGGCAGTGAGCATGCTTCCCAGCACGCCACGGCGATCCCGGTGGCGCTGGGCCTCGCGCCGACCGCACGCCGGGAGGGGCTCGGGGAGATGCTGGCCGCCGGCGGGATGCGGATGAGCGTGTACGGCGCGCAGTTCCTGCTGGATGCGCTGTTCACCCTGGGCAGGGCCGACGAGGCGCACGCGCTGATGACCTCCCGCGGGCAGCGCGGCTGGCTGCACCTGCTCGATGACCTGGGAGCGAGCATCGTCCCGGAGGCCTGGGACCCCTCCCTCAAACCGAACATGACCTACTCCCACGCCTGGGGCACCGCCCCCGTGAACGTCATTGCCCGCCGGGTGCTCGGCGTGCGCGTCGTCGCCCCCGGCGCCGCCCGGCTCGAGATCACCCCGCAGCCCGGGCCGCTCGCGTGGATGGAGGGCACGGTGCCGACGATCCGCGGCGACGTGCACGTGCGCTACGACCGGGAGCAGAAACTGGTCGAGGTGCGCATCCCCGCGAACACGACCGCACGGGTGCGACGCGGCGACATCGACGTGGAGGTCGGCCCGGGGAGCACCACCCTGACATCGACGTGACCGCGCAATGCCACCGTGGGGTGTCGGTGATCCCGTAAGCGTGACGAAGTTGGGGGAATGGGCGCTTGATTCCCCCAACTTTGCCCCGTTCGTGACGCTCGTTCGTGACGCTCGTTCGGGTCAACTCCGGGTGGACTCGGGGCTCTCCCCGTCGAGCGGCTTCATCAGCCACCGGGCCGGGTCGGCGACGTGGTGCACCTGGTGCGCATCGTCGATCCACGTGTACCGGTCGAGATAGTCGTGCCCGGTGTCGACGTAGCCGAGTCGCAGGTAGAGGCGCTTCGGGCCGGAGTCGTCGACCCCCAGACCGAGTTCGTGGTGGCCGCGTGCTCTCGCCTCCTCCTCGAGCAGACCGAGCATCCGCGTCCCGATCCCCTGGGATCGCAGGACTTCCGGCCACACCTGCAGCCCGTTGACCTCCGGGCACCGTGGGACCTCCGAGGCAGCGCACCCGGTCCACCGGATCTCGCAGGAGCCGACGAAGGTATCCGGGTCCTGCCGGCAGGTGGCCAGGTAGTACGTGCTGTCGCCCGCCTCCTGGTGCGAGAACCTCATCGCATGCGTCCGACTGTTGCCCGTGGGCGCCCAATCCTCCAGAGCAGGCAGGTCGGTGGCGGTGCACGGGCGGAGGACGACGTCGCAGGGCTGCATGCCGCTCATCGTCCGGGATCCATCGCGGCGGGGCCAGGCAATATCCGGTTACTCCGGGATTCGTCCAGCGACGGACGTCGGCGTCGGGCGTGGTCGTCCCCGGCCTCCGGACGACGCCCCTGGTGCCCCGCGGTGACCAGCAGTACGCTCTGGTCGCCACGCACCCCATTCCGGGTGCCCCGTCGAAGAAGGCGCCATGAACGTCCGCCAGTTCCAGGACATCGGCCGTGACGACATCGCCGAGGTGGGCGGAAAGGCCGCGAACCTCGGTGAGCTCACCCGGGCGGGGCTCCCGGTGCCCCCGGGATTCGTGCTCACCACCGCCGCTTATCGCCGATTCGTCGAGGTCGCGGGGATCCGGGAGCGACTGCTGGAGCAGGTGCGCGACCTCGACCCGGAGGACACCGAGGCCGCCGACCGTGCCGCGCAGTCCGTCGCCGAACTGTTCACGGGCACGGAGATCCCGGAGGACCTGCGTCGTGAGCTCGTCACGGCGCGAGCCGCCCTCGGGGGAGCCCCCGTGGCGGTCCGATCGTCCGCCACGGCCGAGGACCTCGAGGACGCGAGCTTCGCGGGCCAGCAGGAGACGTTCCTGCACGTGGTCGGTGACGCGGACCTGTTCGAGTCGGTGCGCGGCTGCTGGGCCTCCCTGTGGTCCGCCCGCGCCCTCGCCTACCGGGCGCGGCGCGGCATCGACCCGGCCGACGTCGCGCTCGCCGTCGTCATCCAGGAGATGGCCCCGGCGGACGCGGCCGGCGTGCTGTTCACCGCCGATCCCACCACCGGGCGCCGCACGGAGACCGTGATCAGCGCCGCCTGGGGACTCGGGGAGGCGGTCGTCTCGGGGATGGTCGACACCGACGATCTCGTCGTCGACACCGCTCGCGGCCGGATCGTCTCGCGCACCACGGCGGACAAGTCCGTGATGGTGGTCCCGGCCGAGCACGGCACCGCCACGATCCCCGTGCCGCCGCGGCGTCGCCGCGCTCCCGTGCTCAGCGACGCGCAGGCGCTGGACCTCGCCCGCTGGGGCACCCGGATCGCCGCGCACTACGGGGCGCCGCAGGACGTGGAATGGGCGCTGGTGGGCACGGGATTCGTGATCACCCAGGCTCGTCCCGTCGTGGCCCTGCCGGCGCCGGCCGGGCCCGCCCCCGAGAGCTGGAAGGCGCCCCGCAGGCACGCCGGCTACGTCCGGGCGAGCATCGTCGAGCAGATGCCCGACCCGCTCACCCCGCTGTTCGCGGATCTCACGGCGGCGCACGTCATCGAGGCGATGATCTCGACGATCACCGACGCCTCCGGCCGCGACGACGTGTTCACCGACCGCGGCGTCGAGTTCGTGACCATCAACGGCTATGCCTACTACTGCTACGCCAACACCGCCATGGTGACGGTCTGCGCGAAGTCCGTGCTGTTCGTGCCGCGGCTGCTCGGCAAGGGGATCGGCGGGCCGCGGTACTGGCGGGAGACCGCGATGCCGCAGTACCGGAGTGTGGTCGAGGAGGAGACAGTCGGCGACGTCGCGGACCGGCCGGCGGGCGAGCTGCTCGCCTCCGCAGAGCGGCTGGTCACCGCAGGATTCGCGTACTACACCTCAGTGCAGACGGTGATCCCACCGGTGGTGATCGCCGAATCCGTCTACACCGCGTTCTGCCGACGGGTCGCGAAGCCCGGCGACCCGAGCCCGGAGACGCTGCTGTTCGGCTACGAGAGCGCACCGATCCGCGCCGAGGAGTCGCTCTACGGCCTGGCCCGCTGGGCTCGCGAGAGGGAGGGGCTGGCGCAGGCGCTCACGGCCTCGGAGACCGTTCTCGAACAGCGACCCGACGGGGTCGACGACGCGGTGTGGCAGGAGTGGCGCGAGCGCTTCGCGGCGCACCTGGCGGAGCACGGCCACGCGATCTACACGCTGGACGTCGTCCAGCCCGTCGCCGCCGATGCCCCGGAGCTGCTGTGGGACGTGCTGCGGATGTACCTGCGCGGCGAGGGCACCGATCCGGGGGTTCGGCGCGCGGCCGCCGTCCGGGCCCGCGAGGAGGGCGCCGACCGGATCCGGGCGCACCTGCGCAGGCCTCTGCGGCGGGTCTTCGACCGCCTGCTCCGCCGCGCCCAGGAGCTCACCCCGATCCGGGAGGACGCCCTGGCCGGAGTGGGGCTGGGCTGGCCCGCGGCCCGTCGGGCCCTGCGCGAGCTCGGGCGTCGCCTCACGGTCGCCGGGGCTCTCGATGCGGCCGACGACGTGTTCTGGCTGCGCCGGGACGAGCTCGTCGACCTCGCCGAACAGCTCGACGGCTCCGGACAGCTCGAACTCGCCGGACAGCTCGATGGTGGCGGACAGCTCGATGGCGGCGGTCGCCGACTGCCCACACGGGCCGGCCTCGTCGAGGAGCGGCGTGTGATCTGGCGCGGCCAGAAGCTCGCCACCCCGCCCCAACTGCTGCCCCAGCGCTCCGTGTGGCGGGCCTTCGACCGCTTCATGCCCTCGGCCGGAGAGGGCGGGGACGGCGAGGTGCTCACCGGGATCGGCGGCAGCGGAGGCACCGTCACCGCGACCGTGCGCGTGCTGAGCGGACCCGAGCAGTTCCGCGACTTCCGGCCCGGCGAGATCCTCGTCGCCGCGATCACCACCCCGGCCTGGACCCCGCTGTTCGCCATGGCCGCCGGCGTGGTGACCGACGTGGGCGGTCCGCTCAGCCACAGCTCGATCGTGGCGCGCGAGTACGGCATCCCTGCTGTGCTCGGCACCGGCACGGCGACCCGGCGCCTGCGCACGGGCCAACGCGTCACCCTCGACGGATCCGCCGGAACGGTGCGCCTCGCCGAGGAGGAGGACTACGGTGACGAGCACGAGGGCGACGACCGTGTGACGGGGCCCGCCGCCGCTCGCAGCTGACATTCCCGATGGACGCTCGCGGTGCCTGGCTCAGGGCCGTTCGGCAGCTCCCGACGAAAGGTACGTCATGACCGATCCCGCGAAGCTCCTCGCCGCCGCCCATCACGTGCTGCTGCACAACTGGCCCTCGACCGATGTGCCGCACACGCTCGCCCGCGCCGGCTTCGCCGTGACCGTCTTCGGCGGCCCTGCGCCCGACGACGTCTCGGTGACCGAGCTGGTGGACGGAGAGATCGTCGACCGGCGGACCGGGGTGAGGCCGGAATCGGCCGACGTCTTGTACGTCTATCCCTGGCCCGGCTTCGAGCTCGAGCGGGACTTGCCGGACGTGGCCCGCACCGCCCGCGAGCTCGGCGCCGGGACGCTCTGGTTCCAGTCAGCGCTCGCCGCGGACGGGTCGCAGGACGACCACGGGACCTGGGTACCCGAGGACGAGGCCGCACGGATCGACGAGATCGCGGGGGCCGAGGGCCTCAGCGTCGTCCGCGATGCCTACATCGCCGACGTCGCGCGGGGCCTCGGGGCCGATCGCGGCTGATTTCCACCGCTGACTGATAATGGTGAGCCCCGTGGTGCGACTCGGCACGGGCGCCACATCGCCACAGAAGGAGGCTCCTCGCACATGAAGCACCACAAATCAGTCCGACTCATGTGGGACTACATGTTCGTTCTTGAATGGGGCGAGGATGTGGCTGATTCGCAGCCCCTTGACGTGACCGATGAGCTGCCGAAGGAGCTGGTGGAACGTGCGGTCATGTGGGGTGAACGGATGGACCACGTGTACGCATTCTTCCACCTCGAGGACGCCCCTCCCGTGAGTCGGTCCGACGAGCGCTCTCTGGAGTTCGAATACCTCGAGCTGCGCCGGCAGATTGAAGAGCTCGGCTACACGCTCGTCCCGGAAACAAGTCGCTGGCCGTTCCCCTGGCGGTGAGACGTTCTGAATAGCAGGGCGACCCGGTCGGAATCTCGGTGACCTGCTGGTCGACGGCGTGTGCCGCCAGCGAGTGGTGACCAGGCGATGACGCTGATGCCGTAGTGCTCCGCGGCGGGGAGCACCTCGAGCGAGGAGGACCCGGGGTGGTGCATCCACTGGCGCATGGTGTGCAGGCATGCCCCTGAGGGAGCTGGCTGCGCGTATGACGCCAGTGGATGCGTTGCCCTCAGCGTCACCCTGGGTCACCACGGGTCACCACGGGTCACCCTGGGTCACCACGGGTCACCAGGAACGGACCCGGGCCATTTCAGGCGACGACGCCGAGGTCACCAGGCGTAGGCCTCCGGAGCCGGACCGCCGGGACCGGGGAAGATCTCGTCGAGCGTCGCGAGGTCGTCGTCGGACAGCGTGATCTCGACGGCCTCGATCGCGGAGTCCAGCTGCTCCATGGTGCGCGGGCCGATGATCGGGCCGAGCACGCCGGGCCGGTGCAGCAGCCACGCGAGGGCCACCTGACCGGGCGCCAGATCGCGCTCGGCGCAGAACGCTTCCCAGCGGTCCAGCTGTGCGGTGAGCTCCGCCGAGTCGTCGCGGGACTCCGCTGTTCCGCGTCGCACTCCCTTCTCCGAGCGGCCGCCGAGCTTGCCGCCGGCCAGCGGCGACCAGGCGATGACGCCCATGCCGTAGTGCTCTGCGGCGGGGAGCACCTCGAGCTCGATGTCGCGGGTGAACAGGTTGTACAGCGACTGCTCGGAGACCAGGCCCAGCGAGTGGCGGGCGCGGGCGGCCTCGTTCGCCTGGGCGAGGTGCCAGCCGGCGAAGTTCGAGGAGCCCACGTAGGTGATCTTCCCCTGCGCGACCAGCAGCTCCATGGCCTGCCAGATCTCCTCCCAGGGCGCTGAGCGGTCCACGTGGTGCATCTGGTAGAGGTCGATGTGGTCGGTCTGCAGGCGGCGCAGGGACTCGTCGACCGCGCGGCGGACGTTCAGCGCCGAGAGCCCGCGGTCGTTCTTCCCCGGGCCCATCTCGCCGAACACCTTGGTCGCGAGCACGATCTCCTCGCGACGGCCGCGGGAGGCCAGCCAGCGGCCGATGATCTCCTCGGTCCAGCCGCGACGATCCGCGCCGCCGTAGCCGTTGGCCGTGTCGAAGAAGGTCACGCCCTGATCGAGGGCGCGGTCCATGATCGCGAAGGCATCCTCCTCCGCGGTGTGGGGGCCGAAGTTCATGGTGCCGAGGACGAGCCGGGAGACGGTCGCTCCGGTGCGTCCGAGCTGGGAGTACTGCATCGTGATGAGCTCCTCGTATCGTGGCGTCCCCGCGTCAGGAGCCCGGGGTCCGCCGCCGGAAAGCGTACGTCCGCCGGCGTGCCGTGACCAGGGGCGCTCAGCGCCAGGCCGCGGTGATCTCCGCGACGTGGTCGGCCAGAGCGGCCTGCAGCAGCGGCCCGAAGCTGACCCGGCGCACGCCGAGCTCCGTGAGCCGCGCGAGGTCGAGGCCCTCCGGGATCGCGCCGTTCACCGGGTGGGCGGTGACGTTCAGCGGGGTGCTGACCGCGGCGAGCAGTGCTTCCAGCGTCGCGACGTCGGGCACGCCGACGGGGTACAGCGAGTCGGCACCGGCGGCCTCGAGCAGGGTCAGGCGGGTGATCGCCTCGGCCAGCCGGTCGGGGATGTCCTCCTCGGTCTTGAACACGTCCGTGCGCCCGTTGATGACCAGGTGCACCCCGGCCGTATCGGCCGCCCGGCGGATGTCGGCGATGTAGTCGGCATGCTCCTGCGCTCCGCGCAGCCGGCCCTGCGAATGCACGGTGTCCTCGATGTTGACCCCGACTGCTCCGGCGTCCAGCACGCGTTCGACGAGCTCGGCGGCAGCGGTGTCGTAGCCGGATTCCAGGTCGGCGGAGACCGGGACGTCGACGGCGCGGGTGACGCGGGCGATGCCTGCGAGGGCGTCCTCCAGGCTCATGTCCTCACCATCACCGGCCCCCACGGAGTTCGCGACGGGATGGCTGCCGACGGTCAGGGCCTCGAAGCCGCCGGAGACCGCGGCCTGGGCGGACCAGGCGTCCCACACGGTGGGCAGCACCACCGGGGTCGAACGATGGTGCAGGGCGAGAAGGGCTTCGGCGCGTTCGCTCGGTGAGGTCATGGGCCCATCACACTCGGGTTCCTCGAGCTGGTCAAGGAATCGGGTGTCGTGCCGACATCGACACCCGTCGTCGGGGTGGGCCGACCTCGTCCGTTCAGCGGTCGTACACGTCGCGGCGGTGTCCGAGCATGACGACGACTATGAGCAGCCGAGTGTCTTCGACGGTGTAGATGATGCGGTAGGCGCCGACGCGTATGCGCAAACCGTCCCGACCTCGTAACGCCTTTGCGCCCGGGGGTCGCGGATCGGCGGCGAGCAGCGCGATCGCGCCCTGGATGCGACGACGGTCCTGATGGTCGATGCGCTTCAGTGCGCGCAATGCCGCGGGGCGTACCTCGATCTCGTAGGGCACGAGGTCACCACCCGAGATCGTTCTTGACCTGCTCCCAGGGGATGTTCGGTCCCTCCTCGGCCATGGCAGAGTCGAAGGCGCGGACGTCCTCGGACTCTTCGGCGGCGTCCATGAGCCGGTCGTACTCGGCCGGGCTGAGGACGACCGCCTGGGCCTCGCCATGACGCTCGACGATGACGGCCTCATGCTGGGCGGTCTCGATAACAGCCGCGAAGCTCTTGCGCGCGTCTGAAGCGCTGATGGTCGACATGCTCAGATTGTACGTTTGAACTCACAAAATGTACATGGCGTGTGCAGCGAGATGCTTCCGGGCAAGTCCGGGACGAGTTTGTATACCGCCTCTCGACCTAACGGCCGAGTGCGGCTAGAGCTGCGTGCTGCTGCGACGAGCGTCGTAGAGCGCGAGCTCGTCGGCCGTCGGCGCCTCGAACGCCGCTCTGTAGGCGGCGAGGTGCTCCCGGGTGATCGGCGGGTTCTCCGCGGCGCGAGCGCTGATGCGTCGCCACAGCTCCTCGTCGTCGGCGTCCAGGACGAGCAGCTCGACGCGGGCTCCGAGTGCTCGGGCGCCCTCGCGCAGGCGGTCGCGCTCCTCGCGCCCCCAGGTGCCCCACTCGATGACCACGTCCACATTCTCTTGGAGCAGCTCCTGGCCGATCTGCCACTGCAGCTGTTCGATGCGCTCGCGCAAGCCCTCGTCCCACTGCGAGCTGCCCAGCCGGGCCATCCAGTCGTCGGGGCTGAGCCGCGCCGCCCCGGTGGGCCATGAGCGTGCGCACCTGGTCCAGCCAGCCGACGCCGAGCAGCTGTCCGTCCGGCAGGGAGTCCTCGTGGTCCCAGCGCCAGGTCGTCACCAGGGCGCGGGACAGGATCCGGCAGTCCTCGAGCAGCTCATGGTCGACGTTCGGGTAGTGCGCCGCGACCTGCGCCGGGGCGTGGGCGAGATCGAACTCGACGGGGCCAGAGCAGCAGGTCTCGAGGTCGATGAACAGAGGCCCGCCCGCGGTGTCGAGCACATTGCCGGGGTGGGGTTCCCCGTGAAGCACCTGCTGGGGGCCGCGCCGGCTTACCTCCTCGCTGAGGCTCTGCAGGATCTCGCGCAGGAACGCGCGGTCGGCCTCGGGCAGGCGTGGGGTGCAAACAGGGTCGTCGACGAGGGCGAGCGCTTCGGCGACCCGGTCTCCCACAGGCGAGACGTCCAGGTCTGCGGCGCGCATCGCGGCATGCAGGCGGGCGAGGGTGCTCGCGTACTCGGCCGCGGGGAGCGCACGGTCCTCGTGCGGTGCGTAGTGGGTCCACAGGGTGATCTCGAAGCCATCGCGCACGTGCACCTGCGGGGGAGTGCGCGGATCGAGGCGGCCGACGGGTGCCTCTGCCTCCGCCAGGCGCAGCACCCGATCCACCTCGACCTGTGCCCCGGCGTGGTCAGCGGGTCCGATGCGGGCGACGAGATCGCAGGGCAGCACCCGCACGGTGAGGCGATTGGAGTCCTGGAGGTCGACGATCTCGTCGGCCTCGAGCCCGAGGGATCGCACCACCTCCATGGCGGCGAGACGGGCGCGGGCTGCCGCGTGAGGATGCATCCGGCTGACGCTAGAGCGGCAGACGCACGCGCGCAATCCTTTCCCCGCTCCCGCTCCCGCTCTCGCTCCCGCTCCCGCTCCAGGTGCTGGTGCGGCTGCTAGAGCTGCAGGTGGTCGGCGAGCTTGGCGGCGGCTGCGGGAATCAGCTCGGCTGACAGCGGGATCGGTGCCGGACCTCCTGGCACAGGGATTCCGACGATCGCGGTCCAGGTGTCCTGCGGGTGGGGTGCAGGGCCGGGCACGTCGCGCATCATCGCGGACTCCAGCTCCTCGGTGGCGTGCGAGTCGATCAGCAGCACGTCGCCGTCGGCGCTGCGGTCGATGACCGCGGCAAGGCAGGCCTCCATGTCCTCCCGTGCCGTCCGTCCCTCGTGCGGCGTGGACTGAAGGGTGATCTCGATGCCTCCGTCGGGCTCGGGCGGCCAGGCCAGGGCCTGGGCGACGATCACGCCGTCGCGCTCCAGCACCACGCTGCGATCGGGGTCGAAGCTGCCCTCACCGCCCGGCACGAAGTCCGGGGCGTTCTCTGCTCGCAGCTCCGTCGGGGCAGCCGCCGGGGACCAGCGGGCGTGCTGCGCGGTGTAGTGCTCGACGTACAGATCGAGCATCTCCTCGCGGCGTGCGTCGACCACGCGGCCGGCGTGAAGGCCGTCGCTCGTCGTGCGATGCTCCGCAGCCCAGGCGCGCATCGCATCATCGACCACGTAGCGCCAGGGTGGCATGAGCTGCACGAGCACGCCGCCGTGGCGGGCGCAAAGGTCCAGCAGCTCCGGCTCGTGGGCCGCCGGCTTCAGCCGCAGCGGCAGGGTCGAGACCGCGATCTGGGCCTCGAGCAGCACGTCGGCGACCTCGTCCCACGGCTCGCCGTCCAGGACCTCGAGCACGAGCGAGCGGGAGTCGGGATGGAAGCTGTTGTCGATGCCGCGACAGTGCCCGAGCAGACGGCCCGCCGAGTCGGTGGCGACCACCGAGCGGCAGTTGTCACCCTCCCGCCAGCGATCCGGGAGCAGATCCTCGAAAGCAGGGTCCGCGGAGTCGGCCGGCGTGGCAGGTCGGGTGGTCAGGGTGGGCATGGGCTCAGGGTATCGAGGCCCCGACCACTACCCTGGCGCGATGGACACTGATGTCAGGCAGCAGCTGGAGGCGATCCCGGGCCCAGCTGGGGAGAGCATCGTGATCCCGCACCCCGTCGGCACGGCGGTCGCGATCCGCAGCATCCGGGACTTTCCGGATCGGGAGCCGGCAGTCAGCTTCGCCGTCGCCGGAACGGTCCTGCAGGACGACGAGGACCTGATCGTCGTGATGACGTCGCCCGGCTCCGACCGTGCCGCCCGCGCCGGCCGACGGACCGGCCCGCGCGGACGCAATGTCGTCGTGACCGGGTGGGACGGCACCCATGATGTCGCCACCTGGGAGGGGCCGACGGTGGTTCGCGTGCATCCGCGCGGGAGCTGCTGGTCGCTCTGGCGCTGGCACGACGGCGAGAACTGGGTCGGGGACTGGTACGGCAACCTCGAATCTCCCTGGCGGCGCAGCGCCGTCGGCTACGACACCCAGGACTGGGCGCTCGATGTGGTCGGCGAGGGAGTCCCGGGCGCTGAGGGACTGGCCGTCCGGTTCAAAGACGAGGACGAGCTGGACTGGTACGTCGAGCAGGGTGCCTTCAGCCCCGAGCGTGCCGCCTACTTCCGGTCCGTCGGCGCCGAGCTCGCGGAGCTGCTCCGCCGTGGGCGCGGGCTCGTCGGCGCCGATTGGTCCCGGTGGATTCCGCCCCGCGATATGCCGCCCGTGCCGCTCCCGAAGGGTTGGCAGCGCCTCACAGACTGAGCAATGCGCCATGATGTCCTGGTGCCGACGGCGACACCTCGCTCGCCACCCCGATCACAGGAGATCCCATGGCCCACTCGCTCGACCCCACCAAGGCGCTGCACACCTGGTCCGTGTTCCGGACCATGGGGCGGTACGTCGCGCCCGGCTCGGCCCCGTCGGGCGTGCTCACCGAGAACACCTCCGGGGGAGGCCTGGACCTGCTCGAGCTGCCCGGTCAGCTCGCCGCGCACGGGTTCCGCAGCGCCCAGCTGTGCCACTTCTACCTGCCGCGCACCGATGCCTCCTACCTCGCCGAGGTGCGCGCTGCTTTCGATGCCGCGGGCGTGGACATCGAGTGCCTGCTCGTGGACGACGGGGACGTGACCCATCCCGAGCAGGGCGAGGAGCAGCAGCGCTGGCTGTCGGGCTGGATCGGCGTCGCCGAGCAGCTCGGCGCCCCGCGGGTGCGGGTCCCCGCCGGGGACCAGGCGCCGAACGAGGAGACGATCGCGCTCAGCGCCCGCCGGCTCCGGGAGCTCGCCGCCGAGCATCCGGACATCCGGGTGATCACCGAGAACTGGAAGTCGCTGCTGATCGATGCGGCGACCACCCGCCAGCTGTTCGACCAGCTGGGCGGCGAGGTCGGCTTCCTCATCGACACCGGCAACTGGACGGGCGAGGACAAGTACGAGCAGATCGCGCAGGTCGCCGGCATGGCGGAATGCTCGCAGGTCAAGGCCCGCGAATCCTCCCCGGGCGTGCTCGACGCCGAGGACCTCATCCGCGCACTCACCGTGCTGCGCGACGTCGGCTACGCCGGGCGGATCTCCTACGTCTACGCCGGCAGCGACGACGACGAATGGGCCCGCCTCGACGAGATGCACGAGATCGCCAGCACCGTCACCGGCTGACCGCCGATTCCCGCACTGCCGAGTGGCCCGAGCCGGGCCAGGGGTAGCGTGGCGGGCATGATCGTGATCGGGAACAAAGCAATCACTCTGATCGTGGGAGTGCTCGTCGTGGCGACGATGCTCGTCGCGTACAGCTCCCTCGTCTCGGGCAATGACAAGGTGACCGTCACCCTGGTCGGGATGCTCATCTCCCTGCTGACCGCGGAGTACCTGAAATCCCGTCTGCGCCGCCAGGCCCTGTCTGACGAGGGTGCTGGCGCGCGCGACGGGGCCGAGCCGGCGAAGTAACGCCGCCCGCTCCGACCGGACCCGACCGGACCGGACCGACCCAGCCCGACCTGGCACGTCCCGCCGTCAGCGGCTCAGGGTCAGATCCGCGGCGGTCGTGAGGTCGGTGCCGTTGTCGGCCGCTGTCGGATCCTGCGTCAGCGCAGCCGGATCTGCCGTCGGCCCCGCCGGATCCTGCGCCGACCAGTTCGGTCGACGCAGCCCGATCGCCACGAACATCAGGCACAGCGCGCAGATCCCGGCGACGATCACGAGCCCGCCCGTGTAGGGCAGCACCGGGGTGAGTGCGGCGAGGATCGTGGGCAGCAGGAACCCCAGGTAGGACAGTGAATAGTAGACGCCGGTGATCCCGGCGAGGTCGCGCGGGGTGGCGAGGGACTGGGCGATGATCAGCCCGGCCACGACGCACACCCCGTAGGAGGCGCCGAGCAGCGCGGCGACGCCCACGACCATCACGGGGCTGTGCAGGTCGCTCGCCACGGCGGCGAGGATCATCCCCGCGGTCATCCCGCTCATGCCCACCAGCAGGGCACGCCCGCGGGTGAGCCGGTTCAGCAGTCCGACGGTGCCCTGCGCGAGGGCGCCGACGCCGAGGGTGAGCACGGTCAGCGCGGTCGCGTAGATCGTGGCCGAGTCCCCGATCCGGTCCTCGACGGTGCTGGGCAGGATCGCGTAGGCGACGCCCGCGGCGGCGAACACCCACGGGGCGGCCGGCAGCACGAGACGGACGAAGACGGAATGCGCGGCCGACGGGACCCGCAGGTCATCGCGCAGCGAGCCTCGGGCGCGCAGCTCGCGCGGCAGGCTCTCCGGGGCGGTGAGCAGCGCGGCTGCCGCGAGCAGGCACAGCAGCAGATGGGCGGCGTAGGGGAGCTGCCCGGGCAGCGGTGCGAACTGGGCGAGGGAGCCGGTCACCCCGGCGCCGATCGCGAAGCCCAGGGTGAGGGTGAGCGAGGACCGCTTCGCGCCGGAGATCGCCGTGGCCGTCGCGTCGTGCACCGGATCGGACAGCTCCTTTATCCAGCTCGAGCCCACGGACATCCCCACGCCCACCCCGATCCCGGCGAGGACGCGGCCGATGCACAGCACCACGAAGCTCCCCATCCCGGCCGCGAGCAGCGAGCTGGCGATCATGGCGGCGAGGAGTCCGGCGATGGTGAGGGGCTTGCGCCCGTAGCGGTCCGACAGCGCCGCGGCCAGCAGCATGCCCGGCACGATCCCCAGCACATACATCCCCAGCAGCAGGTTCGCCTGCCATGGGGCGTAGCCGCCGAGCGTCTCGTACACGTGCAGCAGCGGGGTGAAGTGGTTGCCGCCCCAGGCGAGCACGAAGCCGGTGGGGGCGACCCGCAGCCAGGAGGCCATCGGCCTGCGACCGTCGCCGTGGCCTGCGGCGCTGTGCACGGCGCGGCTCACGGCGTGACCTCGTAGTGCTCGTGCCCGGAGGTGAGGTGGCGCTCGATGAGCGCGCGGAAGGTGTTGGTGTCCTGGCGGCGCACGGCGTCGGCGAGCTCCACGTGCTCACGGTGCAGGGCCGGCAGATCGGCCGACGGGGCCGTCACCGCGAGGCGGGAGAGGCGATAGAGCCGCGGGGCGAGGGAGGCGATGATCCCCTCGACGACGCTGTTGCCCTCGTGGCGGATGATCCGCAGGTGGAAGGCGTGGTCGTGGACGGCGAACTCCGCGGGGCGGCCGACGGAGCCGGCCTGCTCGGCGAGGGACTCGTCGAGCGCGGTGAGCAGGCTCGTGCGCAGCTCGTCGTCGCCCACGATCCGGGAGACCGCGTGGCTCTCGAGCATCGAGCGCACCGACAGCAGCTCGCGCCGCTCCCGCGCCGTGGGGCTCGTGACCAGGGATCCCTTCTTCGGTACCAGGCGCACGAGGCCCCAGCTCGACAGGGTCAGCATCGCTTCGCGGGTGGGGGTGCGGCTCGCGCCGTGCTGGGCGGCGATCTCGACCTCGGTGAGCAGCTCACCGGGTTCGATGTCTCCGTCGGCGATGCGACGGGCCACGGAGGCGGCGATGCGATCGGCGAGCGGTCTGCTCGGGGACTCGTCATGCCAGGGCAGTTCGAGGGGGTCCATGAGCTCCACTTTGATGCATGCATCAATGAATGCAAGGTGGTCGGGGTGTGGCCCGGAACTCGCTCGGGGATGCCGTCGTCCGAGTGGGCGAGGGTTCTGGGCGCGCTCGCCCCGCTCGCCCCGGTCGCCCCGCTTGCTCGAGTTGGTCTGGTCGCGCTGGTGCGCCCCGCTCCGGTGGACTAGCATCCGCTAATGTTCGGCATGGCGAACATTATGAAGCAGATTACGCGAAGAAAGATGTGTGAACATGCGTAGACAATGGTGGACGGCGACGGCGAGCGTCCTGGCGGGGGCCCTCCTGCTCGCCGGCTGCGGGGCCGACCCCCGCGGCGACGAGAGCGGGAAGCCGGTCGTGCTCACCACCTTCACCGTGCTCGCTGACATCGCGCAGAACGTCGCCGGGGACGATCTCGAGGTCGAGTCGATCACCAAGGTGGGTGCCGAGATCCACGGGTACGAACCCACTCCTCGCGACATCGCCAAGGCGTCCCGAGCGGATCTCGTCGTGGACAACGGGCTCGGCCTCGAGCTGTGGTTCGAGCAGTTCATGGAGTCCGTCGACGCACCCCACGTCGTCGTCTCGGAGGGGGTGGATGTCCTCGACATCACCGGAGATGCCGATGCCGGGAAGCCGAACCCGCATGCCTGGATGAGCCCGGTGAATGTGCAGATCTACGTGGACAACCTGGTCACTGCGTTCAGTGAGCTCGATCCGGAGCACGCCGAGGAGTATGCGGCTCGCGGTGAGGAGTACAGCGCGCAGCTGCAGGACGTCCAGGACGATCTCGTGACGGAGCTGGAGACCCTGCCGGAGGCGCATCGGGCCCTGGTCACGTGCGAGGGCGCGTTCTCCTACCTCGCCCGGGACGCCGGGCTGACGGAGCACTACATCTGGCCCGTCAACGCCGAGCAGCAGGCGACGCCGCAGCAGATCGCGTCCGTGATCGACGTCGTGGGCGCCCGCGAGATCCCGGCGGTGTTCTGCGAGTCGACCGTCTCGGACAAGCCGATGCAGCAGGTGGTCGCGGCCACAGGGGCGGACTTCGGAGGCACGCTCTACGTCGACTCCCTGTCCGGGCCCGACGGCCCCGTGCCCACGTACCTCGATCTGCTCCGCCATGATGCGGACACGATCGTCGGCGCGCTCGCCGGGGACACGGCGTGAGCGCGGCGATCAGCGTGCGGGGCGTCGTGGTGCGCTACGGCGAGGTCCTTGCGCTCGACGGGGCGAGCGTCGACGTGCCCACAGGGAGGGTCACGGGACTGGTCGGTATGAACGGCTCAGGGAAGTCGACCCTGTTCAAGGCGATCATGGGCATGGTGCGGCCGGAGGCCGGGGACGTCCGGATCGAGGGGAAGGACCCCCGCGTCGCCCGCCGGGCCGGCCTGGTCGGCTACGTGCCGCAGAGCGAGGACGTGGACTGGACGTTCCCCGTCTCCGTGCGGGATGTGGTGATGATGGGCCGTTACGGACTGCAGGGTGCCACCCGACGGGTGCGACCTGTCGATCGCCGGGCCGTCCAGGAGGCGCTGGAGCGGGTGGAGCTGGCCGACTTCTCCGCCCGCCAGATCGGTCAGCTCTCCGGGGGTCAGAGGAAGCGGGCGTTCGTGGCCCGGGGCATCGCCCAGCAGGCCCGGGTGCTGCTGCTGGACGAGCCGTTCGCCGGCGTCGACAAGCGCAGCGAAGCCACGATGGTCGCGCTTCTGCGGGGCCTCGCCGCCGAAGGGCGCACGATCCTCATCTCCACCCATGACCTGCACGCCCTGCCGCAGCTCGCCGACGAGGCCGTGCTGCTGCAACGCAGGGTCCTCTTCCACGGCCCGGTCGCCGAGGCCCTCGCTCCCGACCGGCTCGCGGAGGCCTTCGGCCTCGATCCGCTCGGCACCCTGGATCGCACCGGTAGCGCGGACCCGCTCCGCATGTCCGGGACGGGAGGCCCCGCATGAGCCCCCTCGACCTGATCCTCGAACCCCTGCAGTACGACTTCATGGTGCGGGCTCTCGTGGCGACCGTGGCGGCGGCGATCGTGTGCGCCCTGCTCTCGTGCTGGCTGGTGCTGGTCGGCTGGTCGCTGATGGGGGACGCCGTCTCCCATGCCGTGCTGCCCGGCGTGGTGCTCGCCTATGTCCTCGGCGCCCCGTTCGCGCTCGGTGCGCTCCTCTTCGGAGTGCTGGCCGTGGTGCTCATCGGGGCGATCCGGGGCACGAGCCGGGTCAAGGAGGACGCCGCGATCGGGATCGTCTTCACCACCCTGTTCGCGCTCGGGCTGGTCCTCATCTCAGTCACGCCCAGCCAGACCGATCTGAACCACATCATCGTCGGGAACATCCTGGGGGTCGGCATGGGCGACCTGTTCCAGATCTGCCTCCTGGCCGCGGTCGCCTTCGTGGTGCTGGTCCTGAAGCGCCGGGATCTCACCCTCTACGCCTTCGATCCCCTCCACGCCCAGGCGATCGGCCTGTCGCCCAGGTTCCTCGGCGGTGTGCTCCTGGGCGTCCTCGCCCTGACCTCCGTCGTCGCGCTCCAGGTGGTCGGGGTGGTCCTGGTCGTGGCGATGCTCATCGTCCCCGGAGCCACCGCGCATCTGCTCACCGATCGCTTCGGACGGATGCTCTTCCTCGCCCCGTCGATCTCGGTGAGCTCCTCCGTGCTGGGGATCCTCCTCAGCTTCTGGCTCGATGCCTCCTCCGGGGGACTCATCGTGCTGGTCCAGGGCGGGGTGTTCGCGCTCGTCTATCTGCTCGAGCCCCGACGCGGGCTGCTGGGGCGCGGGCTCACCGCCCGTCGGCGCCGCAAGCAGAGGCCGCGCGCCGGATCGCCCGAGCGAGAAGCTCCCGGTGAGGACGCGGCCGTCCTCCCGCGGGGTTCATGAGGTCGCGGGCTGCGCGATGACCGAGACCCAGACGGAGCTCGTCGCGGATCGTCCGAGGGACAGGCCCGCAGCGACCCCGCTGAGGGCCACCTCGATCGCCTCGGAGTACGGAGCCCCGGGGCGCACCTCCAGCTCCGTGCCCACCCCGATGCCCTGCTCGGCGAAATAGGTGAGCAGGTGGGGGTCGTCGTCGGAGATGCGCTCCACCCTGGCGGTCGACCCGATGGGGACCGCGGCGAGCAGCATCGCGTCCGGTCGATCCACGTGACCGTCGGAGGTGGGGATGGGGTCGCCGTGGGGATCACGGGCGGGGTGTCCCAGGTGCTGGTCGATCCGCTCGATGAGGAAATCGGAGACCGCGTGCTCGAGGTGCTCGGCCTCGTCGTGCACCTGGTCCCAGCTGTACTCGAGGACCTCGACGAGGAACGTCTCGAGCAGGCGGTGGCGGCGCACCATGGCCAGCGCGTACTCGTGCCCCAGCGCGCTGAGCGCGATGGCGCCGTAGCGGGTGTGCTCCAGCAGGCCCTGCTCGGTCAGCTTCCGCACCGCGTCCGAGACGGTCGAGAGCCGCACCCCGACGCGAGCGGCCAGCGCGGAGGCGGAGACCGGGTCCGCCGACCATTCCCCGAGGCTCCAGATCGCCTTGAGGTAGTTCTGGGTGCTCGTCGAGAGCGTGGAGACTGACATGCTCGAACGCTAGCAAACGGTGGAGTTCGGTCGAACGAACTTGCTCGCGGGATACGATGCACCGTCGGTGCGACGAACAGGGGACGCTCGATGACGACCTGGTGGCCCTACGTCCGACTGCTCGCCGCGGCGCTCGCGCTCGCCGCGATCCTCCGGCAGCTCTCCCTCGCGATCAGCAACGCCCGCGCGGCGGGCACCGCCTGGGGATCCGATGTGCCGACGGTGGTCGCGAACTTCTTCAGCTACTTCACGATCCTGTCGAACGTGAGCTGCGTGGTCGCGCTCGTGCTCGGAGGTGTGTGGCTGCTGCGTAAACGCCGGGGCACCGCGGTGGAGCCCGTCTGGCTCACGACCCTGTTCGCGTGCGCGAGCACGTACATCGTCGTCACCGGGATCGTCTACAACCTGCTGCTGCGGTCGATCTCGATCGCCGGGATCTCGGATGCGTGGACGAACGAGACCCTGCATGTGGTGATCCCGCTCGTGCTCCTCGTCGATGCCGTGCTCGCGCCGCGGCGCCGACCCCTCCCGTGGCGCACGATCGGCGTGGTGGTCGTGTTCCCGATCCTCTGGGCCCTGTACACGATGATCCGGGCGAACCTCGTCACCGGGCCGGCGACGGGCGACCCCTGGTGGTACCCGTACCCCTTCCTCGACCCGCATCTCGTCGCAGGCGGCTATCTGGGCGTGGCCGGATACATCGTCGGCATCGCGGTCGTGATCACCGCGGTGGCCGCGGGCGTGGTGCGGATCGGCCGACGGCGCTCCCGTGGCGACGGCTCGGAACACACGGGGCGCTCTGGGGTCACGGACCATTCAGGGCGTTCTGAGGTGCGCCCGTGAGCGGCCGCCCGCAGGCTCTTCGCGAGACCTGACGGCTGCAGCTCGATGCTCCTCGCGAGGCGGACCTCGAGGATCTCCACCGCATCTATTCCGACGCCCGCACCTGGACCCACCTGCCCAGCGGCCGCTTCGCCGACCTCGCGACGACCCGCAGCGCTCTAGACAGGTGGCTGGAGGACTGGACGGTCCACGGGCTCGGCGCCTGGGTGGCGCGCGAAGGCGGCGTGGTGGTCGGTCACGGCGGCTGCGCCGTGCGGCAGGACGCGTTCTGGAACCTCGGGTACCGCTTCGCGCCCGAGGCGCAGGAAAGGGGCCTGGCCACGGAGCTGTCCCAGGCGGCGATCACCGCGGCCCGGGAGGCGCGCCCGGAGCTCCCCGTCGTCGCCTACCTGCTCGAGCACAACGCGGCCTCCGCCGTGGTCGCCGAGAAGGTGGGGCTCATCCTGCGCCATCGAGGCCCCGATGCCGGCAACCCGGATCCGTCGGCCGTGCGGCTCGTGTACTCCGATCGGGAGCTCAGCGACCAGGAGCTCGCCGCGACGATGCGCTGATCCGCTGATCCGCTGATCCGCTGATCCGCTGATCGCGCTGATCGGTCTGATCCGCTGGATCGGCTCGATCGTTCAGTCGGCCGACGGGGAGCCCAGGTGGAAGCCCTGACGGCCGGAGGCGACACCGTTGATCTGGAGGGAGATCGCGTGCGGCCCGTCGTAGTAGCGGCGGGTGGTGATCGGACGGAACGAATGGGCCTTCCGCACCGTGAGCTCCTGACCCGGGTCCAGGGATGCGGTGGTGAGCTTGAAGGTCTTCGTGCTCTGTGTGCCCGCCGCGGTGGCGTGGTGGACGATGTAGTCGATCATCAGGCGCACCGGCTCCGCGCCGGTGTTGCGCACGCTCGCCCGCAGCTCGATCGAGTCGCCCATCTCGACTCGCTCGCGATCCAGGTGCGGTCCGTCCACCTCGAGGGTGCCGGCGGGGTCCGGGTACCCGAGCAGTGCGAGCGCGGAGGGGTCGCCGTGCTTGAGGAGGGTGCGCAGCGCATGACGGACGAGCTTCTGCGTCGCCGCCGCCGGCGCACCAGATCCGCCGGCCTCATCCGTCGCCCCGATCCACCGGGCGGCCGTGGCCACGACGAGCGCCGGATCGTCACGGCTGAGATCGTTGAGATGGTTCGCGACGGAGCGTCGCACGTACTCCGACGGGTCGCGGTGGAGGCGGTCGAGGATCGGGATGGTCCTGCCGGGATCGGCGGTCAGGCGCGGAACACGCACCGCCCACGGCAGATACGGACGAGTGCCCTCGGAGGCGAGGCGTCGCACGTGCTCGTCCTCCGAGCCCGTCCACACGAGCGCTCGCTCCAGGACCTGCTCGAGGTCATGGCGCATCAGGATCCGCAGTGCGAACTCCGAGCTCAGCAGGCCGGTGAGCTCGGCGAGCAGATCGAGGGCGTCAGAGGTCGCCGCCGGGCTGCCGTCCGCCGTCGCGGACTCCGCGACAGCCGTCGAGGCCGGCCAGATCATCCAGCCGCGGAACGTCGGCGCATCGCGGACCGCACGCCGGACCACCGCGGCGAGGGCCGGGTAGGAATCACCGAGGTCCTGGAGCATCGCCGCGCGGAGCGCATCGACCCGTTCGCGAAGGCTCAGCGCCGACAGGGACTCAGCGACCTCGCGCACGCGGGCCGACGTGGTGCTGGGGGCGGCCGTCTCCAGCGCGTCGGCGAGGTCGAGGGCGGTGCGCCGATCGATCATCTCGTCAGCGAACGGCACGGCGCTCCTCGGGTTCAGTGGCGGCGGTGGACCCGGCGTCGGGGCGCTCCCACTTCGCGGCCGGGGCGACCCAGCTGCTCAGCCCGCTGAGCAGCTGCTCGGGCTCCGACGCGACGACCAGGGAGGCGCGGAGCTGCGTCGAGAGGAAGCCCGCCGCGGTCATCTCGTCGAGAGCGGTCAGCAGCGGCTGCCAGTAGCCCGCGACGTCGTAGAGCGCGACCGGCTTGGCATGGATGCCCAGCTGCTGCCAGGTCCAGACCTCGAACAGCTCCTCGAGCGTGCCCGCGCCGCCGGGGAGAGCGACGAAGGCATCGCCGAGCTCGGCCATGCGCAGCTTGCGCGCGTGCATGTCCGGGACCACGTCGAGGTTCGTCAGGCCCAGGTGGGCGATCTCGCCGTCCACCAGCGACTGGGGCATCACCCCGAGCACCTCCCCGCCGGCGTCCAGGGCGACGTCGGCGAGGGTCCCCATCAGGCCCACGCGTCCGCCCCCGTAGGCGATCCCGATACCGGCCTCGGCGAGCCCGCGCGCCAGTCGCGCGGTCTCCTCGGCGTAGACGGGCGAGTTCCCGTGCGCGGAGCCGCTGAAGAGCGTGACTCGTGACAGGTCACGATCCGCGACGGGCTGTTCTCCGTGGGCGTCGAGCATGGGGTCCTCCGAGGGGCGGGGTGGTCGTGGTCGCCGACGAGCTTGCCATGCCCGTCGTCCACCCCGGGAGGCGAGCGCTGCCGATCGGGTCCTCCACCAGGCGGCGCACCGTCGAGCGGCCCAGTGCGGCCATCGGGGGATTCGAGGTGTCGTAGTACCAGACCAGTCCGATGGCCTGCTCGAACGCCCAGGCGGCGCCGCGCTCCCACTCCAGATCGGAGCTGCCCAGATGCTCCCGCAGCAGGTCCCGACGAGGAGCGTCGAGCAGGTGCCACGCCGGGACGAGGTCCACGGACGGATCCGCCGGGCAGAACCCTCCGGTGTCGAGCACCCCGGTGAGCCGCCCGTCGGCGCAGAGCATGTTCATGGGGGTGAGGTCGCGATGGCACATGACGTCGGGCCCGGACCTGCCCAGTGACCGCCAGCGTGACCAGCGCGCCGCCAGCTCGTCGAGGTCGGCCGCGCTGATGTGCCCGGCGTGCCCAGGGGTTTCCGTCTGCTCCAGCAGCTGGTGGGTCCGCTCCAGGCACTGCTGCACCCAGTCGTCATGCGCGGCGAGCTCGCCTCCCTGGCCGATCTCCGTGAAGCGGCGTCCCCGGGTCGGGGTGGCGTGCAGGGCGGCGAGGAGCTCGGCGAGGTCCCCGGCGGCGGCGTCCGAGCTCGCGACGGAGTCGGGGTCCGCCACATCGCCGGGAACCCAGGTCTGCACGGACCAGGGCATCGGGTACTCCGAGTCGGGATCCCCGATCGCCACCGGTTCCGGGGCGGGCAGAGGGCTGGCGGCAGCGAACTCCGCCATCGCCCGATGCTCGACCTCGATCGCCGTGCGGGCGTCGTCCGGGTCGGTCCGCACGATCGGGAACCGCGCCGTCAGATCCGACCCGATGCGGACGATGTGACTGGTGGTCGCCGTGCTCTCCACCCGGTGGACGTCAGAGGGGGCGACCCCGGGGAGCAGAGCGACGAGGAGCCGCACAGCGACGTCGTGCGGAAGATCGAGCTCATCGTCGTGCATGGTCATCCCGGGAGCGTACGGTGCACCGGACCATCGGGCACGGGAATTCGCGGCCGACGGGGCCCGAAGGGGGCGAGCGGCCGGAACGTGGGCCCCGTGCGGGTCGGGACGACGGGGTGCGTCGTCCCGCGGCTCAGCGGGTGATCGTGACCTGGCCGACCGAGGTGATCGGCGAGACCCGGCCGTCGGCGAGCCGGTACTGGCAGCCGACGATGCCGAGCGAGCCTTCGGCGACCGCGTCGCTGATGACCTTCGACTGGCGCATGAGGGCGTTGATCGTCTCGTCCAGATGGCGCCGGCCCACGGCGTCGGCATCGATCAGCTCGGGCTCCACGTAGGGGCTGATCCGCTGGGAGGCGAACCATTCCTGCTGGACGGCGGGCTGGATCGCCTCGAGCTCCTTCTTGATCGCGGGAGTCGTGGGGCTCGGCGAGGCCGTGGTCTGGTCGATGGCCGCCTTCACCGCGCCGCAGGAGCCGTGGGCGAGCACGACGATCACGGCGACGCCGAGCTCGGCGACGGCGAACTCCATGGTCGCCGTCGTGTTCTCGTTGGCGATCTGACCGATGTTGCGCACCACGAACAGATCGCCGAGACCGCAGTCGAAGAGGATCTCTGCTGCGACCCGGGAGTCCGAGCAGCCCAGGAACGCAGCGTTCGGGGCCTGGCTGCCGGCAAGTTCGCTGCGACGGGCGGCGTTCTGCTGCGGGTGGAGGAGGCGGCCCTCCATGAATCGTTCGTTCCCGTGTGCGAGCTCATCCCAGGCCTGCTGGACGGTGACGCGGGAGGTAGTCATGGAGAAAGTCCTCAAGATAGTGCGGGGGTGGCGCGGACGGCCGGGACGGGGGCTACTCGCCGCGCCCCACTCTCAGAATAGACCTCGTGACCTCCCGGGCGATCGCGAGGTCCAGCACTGAATGCGGTGTCGGAAGCGCATCGACGGAGAACCATTGCACCTCGACAAGTTCGGTAGAGGGCTCGATGTCTGGGCGTTCGTCGAGGTCAGCGACATAGACGGCGGCGAGCTCGACTCGTCGGGGGTTCACCAGGTCGAACGTGGCCCTGCCACCCCACCGCAGGGTGTCCGGAGTCACCGTCACGCCCGTCTCCTCCTCGAGCTCTCGGCGTGCAGCGGCACGAGCGGACTCGCCCACCTCTCTCATCCCGCCGGGCAGCTCCCAGTCATGGCGCCACCGGTTCAGACCGAACAGCACCTCGCCGCGAGATCGCACGACCACGAGAGACAAGGGACAGGGATGCTCGGACGTCTTCGCATGCTCGTGCTCCTCGGCAGTCCGGAAGCTCAGAAGGGCTTGGCCAGAGGCGTCGGTGGCGAGAGGCTCGTCCATGGAGGACATGCTGACATGCGGTGTCCGGTCATCTCGCGTCATCCGCCGTCACCCGGGAAGCAGAACGGAGCGGGCGGCGTTGCACCGACCATGACAACACTGGGAATCATCGGCGCAGGACACATCGGCAGCCAGGTCGCACGGGCCGCCCTCTCGGCAGGGTACGACGTGGTGATCGCGAACTCGCGGGGCCCGGAGACCCTTGCCGACCTCGTGGCGGAGCTCGGCCCGAAGGCTCGCGCTGCCACCGCGCAGGAGGCCGGCGCGGCAGGGGATGTCGTCGTGGTGACGGTTCCGCTGCGCGCCCTCGAGGAGGTCCCTGTCGAGCCGCTCGCCGGCAAGATCGTGCTGGACACGAACAACTACTACTTCGAGCGCGACGGGCACATTGACGCGCTGGACGCGGGCGAGACCACCACCTCGCAGATGCTGCAGGAGCACCTGCCCACCTCGAAGGTCGTCAAGGCGTTCAACCACATCTTCTCCGCGGACATCACCACCGACACTGCTCCGGCGGGGGCCACGAACCGGCGTGCTCTCGCCACCTCGAGCGACTACCCCGAAGCGGTGGACCTCGTGACGAGGCTCTACGACGAGATCGGCTTCGACACGGTCGACGTGAGCCCGCTGAGCGAGTCCTGGCGCGTGGAGCGCGACCGTCCCGCCTACGTGGTGCGGCAGACGGCCGACGAGCTGCGCCAGAACCTCGCCAAGGCGAACCGCCTGCCCTGAGAGTCGAGGTGGGTCGGGCAGTGCCCGAAGGCCCCGCCGCCGGTCAGTTGGCGCTCATGAGGGGCTCCCGTGACCGGCGTCGGGGCCCTCGGCGTCCGGGGCGGGCACCGGCGGCGTCGTCCAGGCCACTGCCACGGATAGGACGCAGCCCAAGCATCCGGTGACGACCGTCGGGATCGTTCCGATCAGAGCCGCTGAGAGGGCACCGGTCAGGGCACCGAGAGCCTCGCCGCTGCGGGAACAGAACAAGAAGAGTCCCTGAATGCGACCGAGCATCTTCTCGGGGGATCGCAGCTGTGTCTCGGTGCGCTTGCGAACTTCCCAGAGCGTCCAACCGAATGAATTGAGAAATCGTGCGCCGGCCAAGAAGTACACCTCCTGTCCATCCATGAACACTGCGAGAGGCATGAGGGCCAAGCCCATCGCTCTCACGGTCGATCCGACGATCAGGTGCTGTCTGAGGGGCAGATGACTCAGGTGGACGGACACGAGGCCGGAGAGGATTCCTCCGACGCTTCCTGTTGCGAATATCAACCCCACGAGCGTCGCGGTAATTCCGAGCTCACGGACGAAGAAGACCATGATCACCGCGAACGCGATATTGAAGAAATAGAGGTATCCGACCTCCGAGAGGAGCATCGCCCGGACGGTCTTCTCTCCCCACAGGAAGGACGCGGTCCCGCGCAACGACCCTGTGCTTAGGCGTCGACGCTCCCCTCGCTGCCCGTCGGCCGGTGTCATGCATGCCGTAGCGACTCCGGCCAGGGCGTACCCGGCCGATTGCGTGAGGAGCGCGGCGGAGCTCGAGAGAGCGTCGACGACATAGCCCGCCAGGGATGGACCCGCAGTGCGCGAGAGCCCGTCCGTCACGGCAAGCTTCCCGTTGCGCGGCCCCAGTTCGTCTCGTGCGGACATGGTGGGCAGCAATGCCTGGTAAGCCGTCTCGAACACCATGCTGAGGGCGCCCACCGCGAAGACCGCGCAATAGAGGTAGGCCATGCCGAGCGTGCCGGACATCGCAAGGACGGCAACCGAGGCCAGGAGCGCGGCTCTCAGGACATGACTGAAGATGATGGACCGCCGGAAGGCGACACGATCGACCAACGGGCCGACGAAAACCCCGAGAATGAGCCACGATGCCGAACTGAGGCTGGTCAGGAGACCGACCTGGGCTGGTGACGCATCCAGCGTCAGGACCGCGGTCAGAGGGATGGCGACGATCCCGAACTGGACGCCTGCCAACGATGACGTCTGGGCGAGCCAGAGGAGCCTGAAGTCGCGTGACGAGCTCGACCGGCCGGGTGCGATGGGCATGGGTGTCTCCCGATGCCCACCCTTTCCCTGTTGATGACGAACGTATTCAGTTGTGTGCAGTCACGGCGCTTCACTCGCTGCCTGGACCTCAGGTGGTTGCCGAGGCCGTTACGGGGAGGGTAGCTCGCGGAGCATCTCTCGGACCGTGGAACGGCGCTGCCGACCCTGGGGAGGATTCCGCCGTGCAGGTACGTGGACTCCAGCGGATCTCTGGCCGCCCCTCACAGGAGCCGAGGGAATGCTGCCACTGCTCCTGCAGACGCAGCGCGCCTCGCCTGACGTCAGGCGCGGGCCGCGCGGCGACCGATCGTGACGGTATAGAGCAGCGACATGATGGCCAGGAATCCCGCGCCCACCAGCAGCGCCGTGTGATAGCCGGGCTGCCACACCATGATGCCGAAGGTGAACACGATGAACGCGATCGCGAAGATCTGGCCGAACGGCCACAGCGGCACCGGGAAGGCGAGCTCCGTACGCTCCTGGCGGGACATGCCGCGGCGCGAGGCGACCTGCGCGAGCAGGATCATCAGCCACACGAAGATCGTGGCGAAGGTGGCCAGGGACGCGACGATCGTGAAGACCTCCGCCGGCAGCGCGTAGTTCAGGGCCACGCCGACCACCAGCACGCCGAGCAGGGAGAGGGTGGTGACGACGGGGACGCCGTGCACCGTCGTGGCCATCACGCGCGGGGCGAGCCGCTCGCGGGCCATGCCCGCGACCACCCGGCCGGCGCCGAAGAGGTCCGCGTTGATCGCGGACAGCGCCGCGGTGAGCACCACGGCGTTGAGCAGTGCAGCTGCCCAGCTCACGCCGAGGGTGTCGAAGATCTGCACGAACGGCGACACCTCGCCGGTGATCGTGCGCCAGGGATTGATCAGCAGGATCACGCCGATCGCGAGCACGTAGAACAGCAGGATCCGCACGGGCACCGTGTTCACGGCCTTCGGGATCGCCGTGCCCGGATCCTCCGCCTCGGTGCCGGCCACGCCGATGATCTCGGTGCCGCCGAAGGCGAACAGCACCAGGATGAACGCGGAGATCATGCCGCCGGCGCCGTGCGGGAAGAAGCCGCCGTCGGCCGTGAGGTTCGCCAGCGGATTCCCGCCGCCGCCCTCCCCGAGGCCGAACACGAGGATCGCGGCGCCGCCCACGATCATCCCGATCACCGCGGCGACCTTGATGATCGTGAAGACGAACTCGAGCTCCCCGAACCAGCGCACGCTGGCGAGGTTCGCGGCCCCCACGATCAGCAGCGTGAGGATCACCCAGATCCACTGCGCGGTGTCGGGGAACCAGAACCGCATGTAGATCGCGATCGCCGTGAGGTCTGCGAGGCACACGATGAGCATCTCGAAGGCGAACATCCAGCCGGTGATGTACCCGGCCCAGCCGCCCAGGAAGCGCCTCGTGTACTCGGCGAAGGAGCCGGAGATCGGCATCCGCACCGCCATCTCCCCGAGCGCCCGCAGCATGAAGTACACGACCGCGCCACCGAGCAGGTACACCAGCAGCACGGACGGGCCGGCCGCCTGGATCGCCCCGGCGGAGCCGTAGAACAGGCCGGTGCCGATCGCCGAGCCGAGCGCGATGAAGTGGATGTGCCGCGCCTTCAGCCCGGGTGCCCGTCGGGTGGTGTCGGGGGTGGCGTTCGCGGTCGTGCTCATCGTGGGGAGTGCTCCGGGGCTGGGTCTGTGCGCGCGCCGAAAGGGGGCTCGCGCGGTGGGGAGGCAGGGATCTGCCCGTCGACACGGTACGTCCGCTCGTGGGCGGGCATCGCGGTCCGCCCCGGCCCTGGGGCACGGATCACGATCCCGGACGCCGAGCGGTAGGGCGTCGGAACCCTCGTCATGACCCGCGCCGACGATGAACATCGGGCAAAGGGTGTGGTCGTCGTCACCGGGAATCGATAGCGTCGCGGGACCGCCCGGCAGGGGATCGGACGGCGAGCAGGGGCCGGCCGCCCCGACTGCGGAACCGGCCCCGACCAGGAGAGAAGGATCCGAGATGAACACCATGTCAGCCCGACCCGCTCACCGCGTCGACCGTCGCACCGTGCTGCGTTCCGCGCTGCTCGGCACTGCCGGAGCCGCCGCCCTCGGCGGCACCTCCGCCGCGCTGCTGCCTGCCAGGGCCCGGGCGGAGGATGCCGGGATCCGCGGCCAGGACGTCTCCTCGCACCAGGGGAACGTCGACTGGGCCGCCCAGAAGGAGCTCGGCTCGAGGTTCGCCTACTGCAAGACCACGCAGGGGAACTGGTACCCGAACCCGTACTTCGCGCAGCAGTACGGCGGCTCCTACGACGCCGGTCTGGTGCGCGGCGCCTACCACTACGCCGAGCCCGGCAACAGCGGACCGGTCGACGAGTGCGACTACTTCCTGGACAACGGCGGCGGCTGGACAGACGACGGCCGCACCCTGCCCGGCATGCTCGATGTCGAGACCAACCCCACGGGCCTCGGCCGGGAGGACCTCCAGGCCTGGGTGACCGAGTGGGTCGATCACTACCGCACGGAGACCGGCCGCACCCCGGTGGTCTACACCGGCGCCTGGTTCTGGGACGACCAGGTGGGCCCGCAGTGGGCCCCGAAGAACGTGCCGCTGCACGTGGCCGCGTACACGGAGAACCCGCCCGAGGGCGTCGAGATCCCCGGCACCTGGAACGCCTGGGAGATCTGGCAGTACTCCGACTCCGGCCCCTTCGCGGGAGATTCGAACCTCTTCTACGGCAGCGAGGAGCAGTTCGAGGCGTTCGTGTCCGACAAGGACTACGACCCCGTCAGCAACTGAGCCGGGCTCAGGGCGTCGAGAGGGACTGCACGCGCACCAGCACCTCGGGCCGCCCCGTCGCGGGATCGCCCACGGCGAGCTGGACGGCGCGCTGCACCTCCTCGACCACGCTGCGCACCGGGAGCGGGCCGCCCACGCTGATCTCGACGATCACGTCACCGGTCCCCGGGTCGATCACCAGCCCGTAGCGGGCGGCCGAGGGGGTGGAGCGGCGCAGGCGCGCATCGAGAGTGCGCAGCGTGGTCGCGATCCCGGGTTCGAGACCGACCACGCCGGGCACGGCCGTGACCACGTCGATCAGGGCGGCGGCCCCGGTGGCGGGGGTCCGGGCGGGCTCAGTGCTCACGGGGCGCTGGGGACTGACGGGGTGCATGGAGATCCTCGATGTGGATGTCGACGGTCAGGTCGGTCAGGCCGAGGTCCGTCTCGCAGGCGAGGCGCACCGCGGCGCGGACCTCGTCGGCCAGAGCGGGCAGGTCCGGGGTGCCGAGCCGCGCGGAGAGGCGGCAGGACGCCCGGGTGGGCAGTCCGCGCGAGCGTGCGGACGACCCGAAGGACGCAGTCGACCCGGACGACCCCGATGATGCGGACGACCCGGTCGGCCCAGTGTCTGCGTACTCGAACGTCGTGCGCAGTGCCCGGGCGTCCGGGACCGCGTCGATCGTGCGGCGCACCAGCGTGCGCAGGGTCAGTTCGGACACGGTGAACGGGCCGGCGGGCGTGGGCGGCATGTGCACGTGGGCGCCGTGGCGGGCGTCGGCGCGCACGGACTCCTTGATGGTCGACAGCGCTCCGGCGGAGAGCTGCACCGAGCTGTCGCCGGCGCTCTCCAGCTCGTCCCATTCGGTGTGCACGGCGCGGATCAGGTCGAGGTACCGCGCGGTGGCTGCGTCGTCCTCGGGGGCCGGATCGTGCTGGTCGTGGTGAGGCTGGTCGTGGTCGGGCTGGTCGTGGTCGGGCATGGGGTTCACCTCCATTCCTCCATCTCTCGGACGATCTGGGTGCGTGCGCGGGCGATCCGGCCGCGCACCGTGGGCTCCGTGGCGTCGACGATGCGGCAGATCTCGCGATAGGACATCCCGTCGATCTCGCGCAGCACCCAGCAGGTGCGCAGGGCGGGTTCGATCGAGCCGAGAATTCCGGCGAGGGCGCGCATCTGGGCGTTGACCAGGGCGCTCGCGGCCGGGTCTCTCGTGCTGGAGCGGCTCGGGGACACCTGCGAAACACCTGCCGATTCGCCGGAGCCCGCCGTCTCCCCGAAGCCGGCCTCGAGGTCCTCGTCGGCCGCCGCGGAGGTTCCGCGCCGCGCCAGCCGGCGCACCACGTCCGTCGCGCGGCGGGTGCAGATCTGGGCGACCCAGCCGCGGAAGGCGGCCGGGTCCTCGAGCAGATGCAGCCGCCGCCAGGCGAGGACCAGGGACTCCTGGACCACGTCCTCCGCGTCCTGGCGGTCGCCGACCACCATGAACGCGATCCGGAACAGGCGGCCCTGGTGCAGGTCCACGAGCTGCTCGAAGGCGGCGGACTCGCCGTCCTGCGCGCGCAGCACGAGAGCCCGCTCCTCCGGGGTGGTCTCCGGGGTCATGCGGGGGCCGTCCCCGGATCTGCCGATGCCTCCTGCTGGGTGGACGTGCTCTGCTGGGCGAATGTGCTCTGCCGGGCGGCGGGGACGCGTTCCGGGGTGCCGACCAGGGAGCGCGAGGGGGCGGCCGACGAGCGCAGACGGATCAGCAGATCGATCTGTCGGGCCTCGATGCCCAGCACCGTGCGGATGTCCTCGGCGAGTCGGCCGCGGACGGACTGCGCCGCCCAGCAGGCCTCGGCGTCCTCGGCGATCGTGGCCGACGCCTGTACCCAGACCGCCGTGGTCGTGCCGCTGACCTGCACGGAGGCCTCGAGCACGCCCGAGACGTCCTCGATGTGCTCGGACAGCGCGCGTTCGAGCACGGCCGGCTCGAGAGTCCCGAGCAGGGCGGAGCGGTCGTCGGAGAACCGCAGGGGAGCGGTCGTGGGGCGGGAGGGGACCTGGAGGACGAGCAGCCAGATGCCGATCACCACGGCGAGCACGGTCGCCACGACGGCGACCGGGAGCATCCACTGGTCATGGGCCGCGGCCAGGGAGGCCGGGGTCGAGCCGCCGTGAGGGAGGACCACCTCGGCGCCGGGCCAGCGGGTCGTGAGCCCCAGCGCTGCGGAGGCGAGCCACGCCGCCGCGAGCAGGGCGATCACGGATGCCACCACGAGGATCAGGCGGTTGCGGGGTCCGGAGACGGTGCGCATGATCTCTCCTCTCAGTTCTTCCGCTGGATCCGCACGCGGGTGCGGAACGCGGTGGTGGGGCGGAGCTCGGCGACGGACTGCTCGGCGGCCTCGCGGGCGGCGGTGAGCACGGAGTCCGCATCGTCGACGACGGTACGGGCGAGCACGGTCAGCCGGCGACCGGAGATGGTGGTCCGGGCGCTGTGCACGCCGTCGACCCGCTCCACCCGGAGCGTCACCCGGCGGGCCAGATCACGATGGGAGACGACCGTCTGACCAGGGACCTCCCCGGCGAGGACCCGGCTGCGCGAGCTGGCGCCGGGAAGCAGCGCCGCCAGGAGCATGATCAGGCCGAGCACGGCCAGCACACCGGCGCTCACGAGCATCGGGGTGGAGTCCAGGCGCAGGCCACCGATCGAGTCGATGCGCCCCTGCGCGGCGGTCGGCCAGGCGCCGTCGATCAGGAGGGTGCCCAGCAGCCAGACCCCGAGGAGTCCGCTCGCCAGGAGCACCAGGGCGAGCAGGACCACGGGGGTGCTGCGGGACGGGCGCCGGTCCAGCCGGCGCGGTGCGCTGCTCATCGCAGGGCCCTCCTCGCTCGGGTCGCAGGGTTCAGCCAGGAGATGGTGACGTCAAGACGCCCCACCTCCAGGCCGGTCAGGTGCTCGACCCGCTCGCGCACCTGCTCACGCAGGGTGCTCAGCGCGGTCTCGAGAGGGCTGGGGAAGTCGACTCCGACGTCCAGGGTGAGGACGGCGGTGCGGCCGTAGAGCTCGCAGCGGGCGGAGGGGCGGGAGGAGAAGTCCTTCCGCGCCCCGACGCCGAGCACACCGCCGGCGTCGGACCCGATGTGCGGGACCTCCGAGGCGACCTGCTCCGCGATCCGGGCGACCACGTGGGCGGGGACGCTCGTGGTGCCGCGACCCTCCAGCGGAGGCGTGCCAAGGGTGGCGGACATGGTCACCGCCTCCAGCGATCGGTGAGGCCCCGGATCTCGATGCGGCCCTCGATCGTCATGCCGACGGCGAGTCCGATCACGGCGAAGATCAGGACCAGGAAGAACTGGCCGAACGTGCCGAACGCCAGGGCGGCGCCCAGCAGCAGGCCCACCAGCAGGGCGAATTGCGATGTCTTCATGACAGCTCCTCGAGCAGGGGGCGGGGCGGGCGCGGGATCGGGCCCGACCCGCGCGGGACGGGTCACTTCAGGTCGGCGCTGCGCTGCTCGGGGGCGGGCTCGTCGTCCTGGCCGGGGAGGTGGACGTCGACGACGTTCACGTTGACCTCGATGACCTCGAGGCCGGTGGTGCTCTCGACCTGGTCGATGACGTTGCGACGGATCGCGTTGCCGACCTCGACGATCGAGGCGCCGTACTCCACGACCACGGTCACGTCGACCGCCGTCTGGGTCTCGCCCTTCTCCACCGCGATGCCGCCGGTGACGTTGGTCTGCCCGTTGGGGATGCGGTCGGTGACGGCGGAGAACGCCCGACGCACGGCGTTGCCCATGTCGTAGACGCCGGGGACCTCACGAGCTGCCATGCCGGAGATCTTGGCGACCACGGTCTCGTCCAGGGTGGTCACGCCGCGGTCGGTCTGCAGGGGGCCGCGGGGCGTCTTCTCCTGCGCGGCGACCTGCTGCTGCTCGCGCGCCTTCTGCTGCTCGGCCTCGCGCTGCGCCGCCTCGCGCTCCTGCTGCTGACCGGTCTGGGGGATGGAAGCGTTCGACATGTGTGTGCTCCTTCGATGCGGCCCGGTTCCACCGGTGCCTGCGGATGGTGACACCAGGAAGACGTCATGGGACCGGAGATCCTCACGGATCAGTATGTGTGGTGTCCGTCACGCAGGTGCGGGCATCCGTCCGACAAGCCGCCGGGTCCCGTTCCGTATCCTCGACCTGCAGTCCGACGACGACCAGGAGGCGGGTCACGATGGCGGCAGCAGAACAGGATCTTCCCCGGGGCGACGCGGCGGGATCCCGCGGCGGCCGGGGCGCCGCGCCCAGTCTCACCCAGGTCGAGGCGCTCATCGCGGTGGTCGACCACGGCTCCTTCACGGCCGCGGCGGAGTTCCTGCGGATCTCCCAGCCCTCGCTGTCCCGCCGGATCCACACGCTCGAGGACGCTCTGGACATCCGCCTGTTCACGCCCGTCGGTCGACGGATGGAGCTCACCGGGAGCGGCCGGGACGTGGCGGCGGCCGGGCGGCGCGCGCTGGCGGAGATGGGCTCGATCGTGGCCATGACCGCGTCCGCGAGGGCGCTGAGCACGGGCTCGCTGCGCGTGACCGGACTGCCCTCGCTCGTGGCCAGCGTGCTGACCGATCTCGTCGGCCGGTTCCACCAGGAGCATCCGGGGGTGCGGGTGGAGGTGTTCACGGTCGAGGACGCGGAGGAGCTGTTCGAGGCGGTCCGCGTGGGCAGGGCGGATGCCGCCGCGGGGGTCATCGACCGCGTCCCTGCGGACCTCGCGGTGAGTCCGCTGCCCGCCCAGGAGTTCGCAGCCGTGCTGCCGTCGGCCGCAGCTGACGTCACCGGCGAGGCCGCGCCCGCTGGCGAGCCGCTGTCCGCCGCTGACCTGGCCGAGCGCACGCTCGTCACCCTGCCCCGCGGAACCTCCATCCGGCAGCTCACCGACTCCGTCTACCGGTCGCTCGACGTCGAGCCCGCCCGGATCATCACCACCACGCAGCGCGACAGCCTCGTGCCGCTGAGCATCGCGTCCGACGGGGTCACCGTCGTCCCCGACGTGCTCGCGCGCACGGCACCCGCGTTCGGCGGCCGCCTGGTCCCGCTGCGCTCACCCGTGCGGCGCTCCATCGGGATCATCCACCGCCCCGGAGGGCGCAGGAACCCGGCGCTGGGCGGGCTCCTGGCGCTCATGGAGCCCCTGGAGCCGTAGGCCGCCGCTCGCCGCAGCCGGCCGCTCCGGACCCGAGCTGACCTGCCCGGACGGTGCGCACATAGCGCCGGTGCATGGATCAACCTGCGCGGCCTATTGGAGTGCGCGGGCATGCCCATGGTGACCTGGTCCGCGGACCAGGACAGAACATCAGGGGGAGGAGGGCGCGACCGTGGGCGCTGCCTCGAGGAGAGATCGACCGATGGGGCGTCCGCAGCCCCAGCACCGACGGCTCGGGAGCCGGACCATCGCGCTGCGACCGGCACGGATCGCGACGGTGCTCACCCTCGTGGGCATGCTCGTGCTGGGCGTCGGGGCGGCCGCCACGATGAGGCAGCTGAGCGGGAACATCACCACCTCCCCGCTCCGTGCCGGGTCGAGTGCGGAGCGCGGTGCGGCGCACGGCGATCTCAACATCCTGCTGCTGGGGTCCGACAGCCGCGACCTCGCCGAGGAGTCCTTCGGGGAGGCCGACGGCTCCCGGCGCAGCGACGCGATGGTGCTCGCGCATCTCTCGGCCGACGACGACCGCATCGACGCCGTGCAGCTGCCACGGGACACCCTCCTGGACCTGCCGGCCTGCGAGGACACCGGGGACGGAAGCTTCCCCGGTGGGCGCGGGATGCTCAACGCCGCTCTGAACTACGGCCCGGCCTGCTCGGTCGCCGCGGTGGAGGAGCTCACCGGCGTGCCGGTCGACCATTTCGTCGAACTGGACTTCGAGGGCTTCATGGCGATCATCGACGCCCTCGGCGGTCTGCCCGTGTGCCTGCCCGACGCCCTGGAGGACCCCGCGGCGGACCTCGACCTGCCCGCCGGTCAGCAGACCCTCGGCGGCAAGGATGCCCTGGCCCTCGCCCGCACCCGGCACGCCGTGGGCGACGGCAGCGACATCGCCCGCCTCGGCCACCAGCAGATGGTGATGTCCGCGGTGGTGCAGGAGGCGACGAGCCGGCAGGTGATCGCGAGACCCGACCGGCTCTACTCCTTCCTGGACGCGACCACCTCGGCGCTCACCGTCGACCCCGGGCTGAGCGGGATCGCCGACATGGCGGCCCTCGGCAGCCGGGTGTCCCGCGTCCCCACGGAGGACATCTCCTTCCTGACCATGCCGTGGCAGGCGGCGCCCGGTGATGCCAATCGGGTGGTGCCCTCTGCGGAGGCCGAGGCCGTGTTCGAGCATCTGAGGCGCGACGTACCTCTCCTGTCGTCGGGCGGGGACGACGGGAGCGCTGCGGATGACGGCGGCGATACCGAAGGTGCGGACGGGGCCGGATCGACGGCTCCCGCAACGGCTGCATCCCCCACCGGCTCCCCGGCCGGCCCGCAGGAGCCCTCCGACGTGACGCCGATCGAGACCGCGGCCAGGCCCGCCGACACCGACCTCTGCGCGAGCTGAGTCGGGCATTCCACGGCCGTTGTCCTCGCTCCCCTCCTCGGGCGAAGACGGTGATCGCGGGGAGACCGTGGTGGACCATCCCGCTGGGGCTCCTCGAGCTGATCTCGCCGGCGATCCTGTACTTCATCGTGGACTACATCCTCTGGCACTCCTGAGGGCGGACTCGCAGGAGCCTGCTTCGATGAGGCCCCGGAGACCATCCGTGGTGGCTTGCCAGGGCGGCCTGCGCTTCCTGCGATCATCGAGTGATGGACACGCACTCTGAACGGCTTGCGTGCGGCGAGTGGTATCTCGATGGCCCCGAGCTGCAGGCCCGACGCCGCGACTGCTGGCGACTGCTGGACACGTTCAACGGCGCGAGGGCCGACGAGGACGAGGTGCGGCGTGATGCGCTGATCGCGATGCTGGGTGCCGTGGGGGAGGGGGCGACGGTGGTCCCGCGCTTCCAGTGCACCTACGGCACGAACATCCGGCTCGGAGAGCGCGCCTTCGTCAACGCGAATGCCTTCCTCATGGACGATGCGGCGATCACTCTCGGGCCGGACGTCCGGCTCGGTCCCGGGGCGCAGCTGATGACGGCGCTGCATCCCGTCGAGGATCACGCACGTCGTCGCGACGGGTGGGAGCAGGCGCTTCCCATCTCCATCGGGGAGAACACGTGGCTGGGCGCCTCGGTCACCGTGGGCGCCGGGGTCACCATCGGCCGCAACACCGTGATCGGGGCGGGGAGCGTCGTGCTGCGCGACATCCCGGACCACGTCGTCGCCGTGGGCAGCCCGGCGACGGTGATCAGGCAGCTTCCCGCCGAAGGCGGCGCCGCCTGACGACGGCGAGACCCTCGTCGATGAGACGCCTGCCCGGCGCAGGCGGGCCGAGCTCTGCGATGGCTTTCTGCGACCACACAGATGGCCCGGGCAAGTCCCTGAGCACGCGGCACGACTGCCGGTGGCGACCTAGCAGAGGCCCCGTGGATGCTGATGGCATGCTCATGTGGCACCCGACCAGTGACGCGTGCCATCAACGGTCGAGTCAGATGTCGGCCGCGCAGCGGAGCATCGAGTGGACGACGGGGCCGTGAGGGATCTCGGTCGTCGCGGTCACGGTGAAGCCATGCCGCGAATACAGGGCGACATTACGAGCGGCTGAGGTCTCGAGCGCAGTGGCAGCTCGGTAGCTGTCGAGCCGGCGCAGCGCTTCAGCGAGGATCGCGGAGGCCACACCCTTTCCCTGGCTGTCGGGATCCACCCCGATGGTGGCGAGGTCCCACGACCCGGCGGGGTGCTCGGGAAGTTCTGTCGCCAGCAGCGCGTGGAGGCGATCGCCCAACAACTCGGCGATGCGCTCCTGAGCGAGTGCACCCGGTTCTGGTGCATCGGGTGGAAGGAGAGCCGCCACACCCCGCTGCTTGTCGTCTACGAGCACAAGTCCGCACCCGAGGGCGTGGTGGAGGTAGAGCCCTTGCAGCTCCTCCAGTCGTTCCGCGTAGTCCGCAGCAGGGACTGACCAGCGAGTCCATGGGTAGTCATGAAAGGCGGCAGCGAGCGTGCGCGCAGCGCTCGGAATGTCAGCTGCCGTCGCATTGCGAACCTGGATCTCCACACGACTACGTTAACGGGCCAGTCGGCTCGGACGCGCACCATGCGCCCAGAGATATGCAGTCCCGGCGGGTTCTGCGTTGACCGGTTGAGACTGCCGTCGACTTTGGTTCGTAAGTCCAAAGGAATACCGGCCGTAGACAGGCCGTGAGGAACGCACGCGCACCGCGACTGACCACCGTATCGTTCCGCCGAATTCTCGCCGGGCATCCTTCGCCGTGCCGAGTCCCGGGACCTAGGACGTCATCGCTGGCAGAGCACGCAATCTGAATATGAGGATCCCGAGGTGCGTGTCCAACGCCGCCTGCTTGTGCGGATACCGCCTTGCTGCCTCGACAGGCATCTGCGGCTCAAGGGTGGCCTCGATCCACAGCCCGGCCTGGCTGAACATATTGAGGAGATCCGACATTGTGTATGGCGTCTTCATGAGCGTCACGCCGTCATCCCAGGCCGTGTGACGGTACGGGAACGCCTCAGTCGAGAAGTACTCCTCTCCCAGAGTGGTCCCATTCTGCTCTGCCTGCTCGAGGGCGTACCGCACGGGCTGCGTCCGGGTGACGATGATGAAGCCGTTCTCAGTCAGCATGTCCCGCGCGGCACGAAGAGCAGCGACGCCGTCGGCGGCATACCCGATCGACTGCAGGAAGAGGATCCGATCGAACGACCTCCCGGAGAGCCCGGGTATCGCGGACAGGTCGGACAGATCGCCCTGCATGAGCTCTGCCCCCGATCGCGAGGACGGGAAGTTCGCACTGATGTCGACACCGACGGCGACGGAAGCACCCTCGTCGGCCAGCTGGACGATCTTCTCCCCGTTGCCGCATCCGGCGTCCAGAACCGCGAGTCCCGTGACATCACCGATGAGCTCCCGCTGTGCGGGCCACTCCACGAGTCGATCAAAGGAATCCTCTCGAGCACGCGCCCGCTCGTACCCGGACGAGAGTGACTGCCACGGTGCGATCGAATCGTCTTCCGCCATGCCATGAGTGCCTGTCATGCAGTGATTCTCCCGGGACGAGGCCCTGGCGTCGAGGCCATCGGCAGCACGTACGCCACGGTGCCCGTCGGCCCACCGAGGAACGGCAGGTAGGACGGGTGAGCCAGATAGAGCGTGGAGACATCGTGGGCGTCGACCCATCGCAGTTCATCGTGCTCATCGGTCGCCAGATTGGCAGGTACCCCATCCCAGTCGGTGACGATCCACAGCTGGAGAACCAGCCCGTCGTCGGCCGTCTCGTTCTCCACGACTCGCAGAGCCGGCGCACCGGTGACCGTCGCGTCGACGCCGATCTCCTCGCGAAGCTCCCGGACCAGGGCCGCGGCTGCGCTCTCGCCGGGTTCGATATGACCGCCGGGGAAGTCCCAGCAGGCCGGGTAGTACCGGCGGTTCGGACTCCGGTGGACGAGGAGAACGCCCTGCGGTCCGAGGAGGGCACCGGCGACGACGTGATGGGGCATGAGGCTATTGCAGCACGCGTACTCTGCACCGATGACGGCTTCGTGGGTGCCCTGCTCCGACTGGGATGCGCTCGGTGGCGGCGAGGGCGCAGCGACCGCCGGGGTGTGGCGCGCTCGACGCGACGACGGATCCTGGGTCGTCAAGAGGATCCGACGCGGCGACCCGAGCCGCGATCCGAGGTCCTTCCGGTGGTGGCGTCGCGAGATCGACGTCGCCTCATCGGGCATGACGGCGGCGTTCGACGGGCTCGTCGCACCCGAGTCCTATGTGCATGAGGACTCGGCGGGCGCGACCCTGTGGACCCGTGAGATCACCGTCGGCCCGATCCCGCCGCTGATTGCTGCGACAGCCCTGGGACGGTTCGCCACTGTCGGGATCGAGGACCCGGGATGGTTCGTGACCGGTCGGCTCCGCGACCGTGCACGCTTGGCCGAGGCCTCCGGTGTGGGGGCTGTCGATCTCGAGGGCGTCGACACCGGGATCCGACGGCTGGCGGAGGAGATCTGGTCGCGTCGATCGGGCGCCCTGACGCTGCTCGACGAGATGCCCCACGTGCTCTCGCACGGTGACGCCCTTCCGCGGAACCTGCTGCGCCACGACGCCGGGGTGGTCACCGCGATCGACTGGGACCAGCTGGGCCATGCCCCGATCGGTGCGGACCTCGCGACCTTCAGCATGTGGGTCGACGCTCCCGTGGAGTCTTTGCAGGAGAGCTATCTCGAGGGGGCGAGGTCTCTCGATATCGACCCCGGCCAGCTACGGGACAGTGTCGCGCTGACGTGCTCGATCATCGCGATCTCGCGCGCACTGCGCATGGCAGGTGGTGAGCAGTTCGAGGGGTATAGGGAGCGGTTCATCGCGGCAGTCCCGCAGTTCGAGCACGCCCAGAAGGTCCTCGGTGAAGGTGATGCAGGGTGGCAGAGTCACACGCCGTGAGTTGTGGCCGGCTCGAAGAGTGAGCGCGGTGGCCCTTCTCTTCTGAGTAGATCCGGTTGGTGTGCGCCGAGGGCTGTCCGTTGTGATCAGCGCGTCGATGGCGGTCCGTCCCTGGGGCATCCTCCGCCCCCGCACGTAGAGTGCTGATGATGCTCACTTCTCCGGACCCCACCTCGACCTCGCCCCGTGTGCTCGCGGAGGCGACGCGACGCCGCACGTTCGCGGTGATCTCGCACCCGGACGCGGGCAAGTCGACTCTCACCGAGGCGCTGGCGCTGCACGCCCGCCTGGTGGACAAGGCCGGCGCGACCCATGGCAAGGCGAGCCGTGCCGCGAGCCTCTCCGACTGGGGCGAGGTCGAGCGCGAGCGAGGCATCTCGATCACCTCGACCGCTCTGCGCTTCGACTACCACGACGTCGTCGTCAACCTGCTGGACACCCCCGGGCACTCGGACTTCTCCGAGGACACCTTCCGGGTGCTGACCGCGGTGGACTTCGCCGTCATGCTCGTCGACGCGGCCAAGGGCATGGAGGCCCAGACCCGCAAGCTCTTCGACGCCTGCCGGCGGCTCGGGCTCCCCGTGGTGACCGTGATCAACAAATGGGACCGGCCGGGGCTGGAAGCCCTCGAGCTCTTCGACGACATCCAGGAGGCCACGGGTCGCACGCCGGTCGCCGTGAACTGGCCGGTGGGATACGCCGGGGAGTTCCGCGGGCTGCTGGAGCCCGGGGCATCGACCTATCTGCGGCATGAGGTCGTCGCCTCCGGGGCGCGCCTGGCCCGCGAGGAGATCGTTGACGGTGCCACCGACAGCGGACTGGGCGAGGAGCTCTGGCATGAGGCGGTCGAGGGTGCCGGGGTCGCGGCCGAGCTGAACGGGACGTTCGAGGCCCAGCCGTTCCTCGACGGCGAGCAGACCCCCGTGCTGTTCGCCGCCGCCGCGGGGAACATCGGCGTGCGGTACCTGCTGGACTTCCTCCTCCATCGCGCGCCGGCGCCCCGCCCCCGGCCCGACGAGGCGGGGGTGGCCAGGCCGCTGGACGCCGAGTTCTCCGGCTATGTGTTCAAGATCCAGGCGGGCATGAACCCTGCCCACCGCGACCAGGTCGCGTTCGTCCGGGTGAACTCCGGCGTGTTCAGCCGAGGCATGGAGCTCCGTCATGCGCAGTCAGGTCGCCCGGTGTCCTCGAAGTACGCCCATCACCTCGTCGGACGCAGCCGAGCCACCGTCGATGAATCCTGGCCCGGCGACGTCGTCGGCTTCGTCAACACCACCGGTCTGCACGTCGGGGACACCATCCACGAGGGCAGTCGCGTCGTCTTCCCGGGCATGCCCCGCTTCGACCCGGAGCGTTTCCGCGTTGCCCGGTCCCTGGACACCGCGCGCCACAAGCGCTTCACCAAGGGCCTCGCCCAGCTCGAGGAGGAGGGCGCCATCCAGCTGCTCCGGGATTCGAACGGCAGCCCCGGCGGGCCGGTGCTCGCAGCGGTCGGCGAACTGCAGTTCGAGGTGGTCTACGAGCGGATGCGTCGTGAGTTCGGGGTCGAGATCGCGCTCGATCCGCCGATGCCGTACAGCCTGTCGCGCCCCTTCGCGCGCTCCGAGGTCTCCACGATCGCGTCGATCAGCGGGGTCGAAGTGCTCTTCCGACCCAGCGGCGAGCCCGTCGCGCTGTTCCCCGACCGCTGGCGGCTCTCGCGCGTGCAGGAGAAGCACCCGGACGTCTTCCCGGAGCGGGTCTCGCGCGGCTGACGCCTGCGGAACACCCGGGCGGGCGCCCGAGGAGCCGTCCGGGGCATCTCGCCCGGGCCAGGGATCCTCAGACGATGATCGTCCGACCGGTGTCCACCCCGTCGACCGCACGGACGAACGCCCTGGCCACCTCCTCGTCGGAGACGGGCCGGTGGCCGGGGAACGTCGCGTGGAAGTGCGGGGAGTTCTCGAGCACGTCGGGGGAGACGACGTTGAGGCGGATGCCGCGCGGTGCCTCGGTCGCCGCGGTGGTCACGAACGACTCGATCGCCCCGTTGGCGGCCGCGGCGGCCGCGGCGGTGGCGATCGGTTCGCGGGACAGGACCCCGGACGTGAGCGTGACCGAACCGTCGGCGTTCAGATGGTCGAAGGCATGGCGGACCACATCGAGCTGCCCGAGAGTCTTCACGGCGAACGCGTCCGCATAGTCCTCGCGCGTGAGCTCGGTGACCGGCTTGAAGGGCACGCCACCGGCGGTGACGACCACGGCGTCCAGCGGACCGACCGCGTCGAACAGCGCGGCGACCGACGCTGAATCGGCCAGATCGACCGACGGCTCGCTCGACCGGGAGGCGCGGACGACCTCGTGCCCCTGCTTCTCGAGCGCGGACGCTGCGACGCGGCCGATGTTCCCGGTCGCCCCGATGACGAGCACCTTCATGACGGTTGCCTTCCGACGGACTGGATGCATGGCACCGACCTTGCGAGGCCAGCTGACGAGGGCGAAGGTATCACTGCGAGATCGGTGTGCTGCGACGGAGGGCACCGTTCTCAGGCGAGCGTCTGGGTCAGGCGTGACGTCTCTGCGGTGTGCTCGACCCGGCACAGCGCCCCGTTCACCAGCGGCATGTACGGCGCGATGTGGCCGCACTCGACGTCGGCGAGGAGCGGCACGCCCAGGGAGCCCAGGGCGTCGATGACCGCCTCGTGCTGGGTGAGGGTCTCGAGGGACGGCGCAGGAGTTCGTCCGACGAGGATGGCCGAGGCGCCGTCGAAGAACCCGCTGAGTCGCATGCCGTGGAGGTTCCGGCAGATCTCGGCCGCGTCGTCCCCGGTGGCCTCCACGTAGAAGATCAGGCCGTCACCGGCCGCGGCCAACGGTGTGGGGTCGAGATAGCGGGTGCCGGCGAGGTTCGAGAGGGTCTCGATGCATCCTCCGAGGAGACGGCCCGTCACGTCGACGTCACCGCCCAGGGAGTCCAGCCGGCACCAGCTGCCGGGGGTGTCGAGCACGTACTCGTCGACCTCCGGGTGCTCGACGTAGTCCACGAAGCCGTGTCGGTAGGCACCGGGGGAGGACTGCGTGACCGTGGATCCGACGGGCAGCTGCACGAGGTCGAGCCATCCGAGCAGACCCTCGGGGATCGCGTACGGGGTGTCCAGGAGGTTCTGACCGTGGACTGTGGCCCATCCCGTGAGCAGGGTCAGCGGGGTGATGAGCGTGGAGATGTCGGAGAACCCCACCACCCACGTCGGCTCCGCTGCGGCGATCGCCTCCCAGTCGAGCAGGGGGATGACGTCGATGGCCAGCTCGCCGCCCCAGGGCGGGACGATCGCCCGGAGCGACGGGTCCACCAGCATCCGCTGGAACTCCGCAGCCCGCTCCGCGGCCGGCGCGCTCACGAGCGTCGACCCGTCCATGCAGGAGCCGATCTCGACCTCGAAGCCGGCATCCCGAACGACCTGCACGGCGACGTCCAGGCGGGGCTGCAGCTCAGCGGGCACCCCGGAGGACGGGCTCGTCACGCCGACGACGTCGCCGGGCGTCAGCGGGGCGGGGAAAGTTGGACTCATCCGGCTGATCCTAGCCAGCGGCCGAAGCTACGCCCAGCGCACGGCAGCTGCCCGGTATGAGCCATTCCGCCCGACGGCATTGGTCGGCTACGGGGTCCATCGCTGGGAGAAGTAGTCCGCTTGCACGGAGAGCACGTCGGTCTTCGGCTCTGCCGTCAGCCACGTCGTGCGCGGGTCAAGGAACGTCCCGGGGATCTCGAGCTGAGGGGTCGCCCCCAGCTCCTGGGCGAGCTCGGCCGGCGACTGGCCAGGTGGGGGTTGCACCGAGAACGTCACCCAGCAGCCTCCACTCCCGCAGTCACGGCTCTCACCGACGATCGTGGCGCCGTCGGGAAGCGGGATGTCGGACGCGGAAGGCACATCGCCCTCCGTAGCTCCCATGAACTGCACCGCCACGCGGCCTCCGTAGAGCAGGGCGAGGATCGCGACGACGACGATGGCGATCGTCCACACCCTTCGCCGCGTCGTCGCGGTCATCGCGTCGGACCCTCGGGCATGGCTGCTCCGGGAGTGCTCTCCGTGGACGCACCGGCGCCCCGCCAAGCCGGCAGGACGTAGAAGAGGTCAGCATGGTCCCGGGGTGAGAAGTTCTGTTCGAAGTCGCGCTCGTTCGGGATCCAGACGTCGTGCCACAGAGCCACATGGTTCCGGCCGAGCGCTCGATCCCGGGCGAGGCCGCGGCGGGCAGCGACCTCGAGCTCGACATCGCACCAGATCCGGATGTCGAGGTGCGCGAGCGCTTCGGGGTGGAAGAGCCCGATGAGGTCGACGACGAGGAGATCGGTGCGCGGGATCGGTTCGGGGTCGGCCAAGGCACGGGTGGACCAGTCGAAGCGACGGAAGGTGCTGGGCAGATCAGCACGGAAAGGCTCCAGGACCTCCGTGACGAGGCGTGCCCGATCGACGCCGTCCCAGTCGGTCGAGCGCTGGTGCGAGCGGGATGGATCGAGGAAGTCATCGCCGCGCAGTCGCACCGCACCGGAGAGCGAGCCCACCAGGTCACGGGCCAGGGTCGACTTCCCGGATCCGCAGTATCCCGAGATCCCGACGACGAGCGGGTGCCGAGCCGCGCGACGGCGCGAGGCGATGTGCTCGAGGAGGTCGTCGCGATCCATGCGCCGAGTGTAGGCGCGGCACCCGGCTCGAGCCCTCGACGATCGAGCTACTCCGCCGCGTCGGCCGGCCTTTCGAAGATGACCCGCGATGCCGCAAACCCCTGTGCCTCGAAGAAGCGGTGGGCGTCGGTGTTGAAGGACCACGAGTCCAGGCGGATGGTGCTCGCGGAGGCCTGCCGTGCACGCTCGGCGATCTCGTCCATGAGGAGCTCGCCCACGCGCTGGCGGCGGGCACCCGCATCCACCGCGATGTGATGGACGTACATGGCCGTGTGCGCGAGCTGGAAGGGGGATTCGGGTCGCGAGGTCACCTCCGCCAGCAGGTATCCGAGAGCGTGACTGTCGAGGTCCTCTGCGATGAGCACGATGAAGTGATCGGCGAGGCGCGCGGTCAGGAACTCACGCAGCGCATCGCCATCAGCGGGTCGGAACAGATCCGGTCGGCCCTCGGCGTGGAGAGTCTGCACCTGGGCGGCGAGACCGGTCAGCGCCTCGACGTCGTCGCTCGTGGCGTCGCGTACGCGGATCGCGGGGCTGTCCATGGCTCGAGGGTAGCGGTGTGCTCAGCGCTCGCGCGCCGCCCCCAGCCAGGACGGGTCGCGGCCGGTCAGGCCGAGGAGGCGGTCCATCGCCGGTGCAGTCTCCGGCACCGGCTCGCGCGGGGCGAAGAGCCTCTCGCCCTCCGGCATCGGCGGCAGCGAGGACAGGAAGTCGATGAGGGCGAGCACATCGTCCTCGGGGGCGTCGAACGGCTGACCGGTGGCGCGGGCGAGCTCCCAGCCGTGGACCACGAGCTCGTCGAGCACGAACATCCCTGCTGCGGAGGCCAGCAGGGGCACTCCGCCCTCGACCGTCTCCCCCTGCCACGCGGAGGGCGGCGCCCAGGCACGGGCCAGGTCGGCCAGCTGGACGGGGATGCGCTCGCGCCAGTCGGGGCGCAGCAGATCCGCGTCCCCGTCGCGCAGCTCGGATTCGGGCACGGGCTGCTTCCGGGCCGCTGCCTGCAACCCGGTGGACAGGCCGTCGATGTGCTCGAGGAGATCGCCGACGAGGTATTCCGTCGACGGGGTCGGATGCGTCAGGGAGTCCGTTGGAACGCCTTCGACGATGGAGGCGATCGCGTCGGCGGCGGGGCGGAGGTCTCGCGGTTCAGCCATGGTGACATCGTGGCAGATGTCGTCACGGTGCGCGCCGAGATGTCCTGCTCACGGGCAGAGCTCCCGGGGAAAGTCAACGTTGTGCATCTGCCGCCCGATCCCCATAGTTGGTGGGGGTCAGAACGGCGGGGTGCATGGGGGAGCAGATGAGCATGGCAGGTCAAAACGAGGATCAGGCGATCCAGGCAGAGATCGAGCAGCGCGCGCTGGAGGGGATGTACGCGCATCTCGACGCCGATCTGCAGGCACGGGAGACGGCGCGGGACCGCGTGCTGGCAGAACCGGCGGAGGGCCCCGCGGGCACCCACGCGCGGGACCTCGAGTTCCATCGGCTGCAGGACAGGATCGGTCAGCTGCGTGCCGCGGAGCAGGGCCTGTGCTTCGGTCGCATCGACCGTGCGGAGGGCGGCGGGAGCCTGCACATCGGACGGATCGGGATGCGGACGGATACCGGGGACATCCTCCTGGTGGATTGGCGCGCGGAGGCTGCGCGGCCCTTCTACGCGGCGACGATGGCCCACCCGATGGGCGTGCGGAAGCGCCGCCACCTGCGGGTGCAGCAGCGTCGGGTCGTGGACCTCAGTGATGAGATCCTCGACGGCAGCCCGCCGCTCCCGGAGGACGTCGTGGGCGACGGCCCGCTCGTCGCCGCGCTCGGCGGGGCGCGCACCGGGCGCATGCGCGAAGCGGCCTCGACCCTCCAGACGGAGCAGGACCAGATCGTCCGCTCACCGCACCGCGGGGTCATGGTGGTCGACGGCGGCCCCGGGACGGGCAAGACCATCGTGGCCCTCCACCGCGCCGCCTACGTGCTCTACGCGTGGCCGTCGGTCGCCGGCCACGGGGTGCTCGTGCACGGGCCGAACCAGCGGTTCCTGACCTATATCTCCGACGTGCTGCCCTCGCTCGGCGAGAACGACGTGCAGCTGTCGACCCTGTCGGACCTCGTGCAGGTGGACGCGCAGCGCACCGAACCCGATCACCTCGCGCGCCTCAAGGGCCGCGCCGAGCTCGCGGACGCCCTGGCGACGTGGGTGCGCGACCGGGAGCCGCACGGCGTGCCGCTCGGGCTGCGCACCGCGCACGACGCCCTCGTCCTGGACGCCGGCCTGGTCGATGCGGCACGGCGCTTCGCGCTGCAGGGCGGGATCGGCCACAACCCCGCCCGCGAGCTGTTCACCGAGGCCATCGTCGAGGACCTGGTCACCGAGCTGGAAGCACGGTCGACGCAGGAGGACGCCGACTTCGAGCACGAGGCCAAGGCGCTGCTCGGGATCAGCTTCGACCGCCTGGCCGCGAAGGATCTCGGGGATTCCGGAGCGGGTCCCGCGAGCAGCACGGCGTCTGCCCTCGACATCGACTGGGACGCGATCCGCGACGAGCTGCTCGAGGATCCCGGCATCGACCGCGCCGTGGAGCAGATCTGGCCACGGCTGGAGGCCGAGCACGTGGTGCGCGGCGTGCTCGGTGATCCGTCGGCGCTCGCGGCGATGCTCCCGGACGCCGCTGCCGAGGAGCTCGCGCAGATCGCGGACGACGCCCCGGGGGAGTGGTCCACTGCCGATCTCGCCCTGCTCGACGAAGCGCGAGCCCTCGTGGACGGACCGCCCGGCGAGACGTTCGGCCACGTGGTCGTCGACGAGGCCCAGCAGCTCTCGCCGATGCACTGGAGAGTGCTGATGCGCCGCTGCCCGGCGCGCTCGATGACAGTGGTGGGCGACCTCGCCCAGGCGGGCCCGACCACGACGGTGCGGACCTGGGCCGACGCTCTGGAGCCGTTCGTCCAGGACCGGTTCCTCCACCACGCCCTGACGATCAACTACCGCACCACGGCCGAGATCCTGGAGACGACCCGGCCGCTGCTGGCGAGGATCGCCCCGGACCAGCAGCTGTCCCGCTCCATCCGCCACGGCGAACCGCCGCGGACCGTCACCGCGGAGCGCGGCGACGTCGAGGCCGCGCTCCACTCCCTGATCGGTGAGCTCGGCGCCGCGCACCCGGGGGAGCTGATCGGCGTCGTCGCGCCCGCCGCCGAAGCCGCGGCGCTCGAGGCGGCGCTGAGCTCGACGGGAGTCACGGTGCTCGGTGCCCCGGAGGCCCGCGGCCTCGAGTTCGACACCGTGCTCATCGTCGACCCGGCCGCCATGGAGAACGCCGGGGACGCGGGCCTGCGCGACCTGTACGTCGCGCAGACCCGCGCCACCCAGCGCCTGATCACGCTCGTGCCGTGATCCTCAGCGGCGCTGATCCCTCGCGTCCGGGGTCAGCGCCGCGAAGGGCTCGTCGTCACGGTCCATCGTCACAGCGCGTAGGCGTACTGCTCGATGAACCGCGGGGTCGTGCCGAGCTCGCGGGCCGCGTGGTTGGCCCAGGAGGGATCGCGGAGCATCTCGCGCCCCACGAACACGGCGTCGGCCTCGCCGTCGCGGATCAGCTGGTCGGCGCGCGCGGCGTTCTTCACCCGGCCGACGGCCGCGACCTGCACGTCCGTGTCGCGGCTCAGGCGCGCGGCGTAGCGGGTCTGGTAGTCCTCATCGTGCGGGATCGGGACGACGTCGGAGCCGCCCGAGGAGGCGTCGACGAGGTCCACGCCGTGCTCGCCGGCCCATGTGGCCAGCTGGGCGGACTGCTCGTAGGTCCAGCTCTCGCGGGCGTCCTCGGGGTTCTCCTCCACCCAGTCGGTGGTGGAGATGCGCAGGAAGACGGGCTGGTCCTGCGGCCAGACCTCGCGGACGGCGTCGATGACCTCGAGCACGAGCCGCGCCCGGCCGGCGAGGTCGCCGCCGTACTCGTCGGTGCGCTGGTTCGCGAGCGGGGACAGGAACGAGTGCAGCAGGTAGCCGTGCGCCGCGTGGATCTCGGCGACCTGGAAGCCGGCCTCGAGGGCGCGGCGTGCCGCGTCGGCGAACGAGGTCACGACGGCGGCGATGTCCTCCCGGCTCATCTCCTGGGGGACGGGGCCGCCGGGGAACGCGACGGGGCTGGCCCCGTGCGGCGTCCACCCGAGGGCGTCGGCACCGAGCCAGGCGCCGCCCTCCCAGGGGCGCCCGGTGGAGGCCTTGCGCCCGGCGTGCGCGAGCTGGATCCCGGCGACGGCGCCCTGGGCGCGGATCGCGGAGGCGACCCGGGCGAAGTCGGGGATCTGCGTGTCGTCCCACAGGCCCAGGTCGAACGGGGAGATCCGTCCCTCGGGAGCCACGCCGGTGGCCTCCAGCACCACCAGGCCCGCCCCGCCGGCGGCCCGCGCGGAGTAGTGGGCGAGGTGGAAGTCCGTCGGACGGCCCGCGGCAGTGGCCGACGGGTCCGCGCTGTAGGTGCACATGGGGGACATCCAGGCCCGGTTGGGGATCTCGAGGCCGCGGAGCTGGATGGGGGTGAACAGGGTCGTCACGGGAGACGCCTCCAGGGGATTGCCGGTTAGTACGACGGGAAGCGTACTACGGGAACCCTAGTACTATGGGTGCTCGTTCCGACCGACCAGGAGGCGGCAGTGCGTACCCTCGATCACCCTGACGTCCAGGAGATCGCCCTCGACCAGGTGCTCTCCGCGCTCGCGGACCCGATCCGGCGCACGATCGTCGCCCAGCTCGCCGATGGGCACGACGATCAGGCCTGCATCGCCTTCGAGCTGCCGGTCACCAAGTCGACCTCCACCCATCACTTCCGTGTGCTGCGCGAGGCCGGCGTTATCTCGCAGCGCTACCGGGGGACCGCCATCCTCAACTGCCTGCGCGAGGACGACCTCGCCCAGCGGTTCCCGGGCCTGCTCGACGCCGTGCTCGCCGCGGAGGCGCCGACGGCCAGCTGATCTTCCGGGCGTGTGGCTAACGGATCGGGGTCTCGCCTCGGCTCCGGCTCACCGGGAAGGCCGGAGGAGGTACGTCCGGGAGCGCCTCACTGTATGCACTGAGCGTCTCACTGTAGAGAGTGACGTCCTCACTGTAGAAAGTGACGTCCTCACTGTGCAGAGTGAGGCCGTGGCTCGAGCGGAAGGTCTGTCAGCGCCGGGTCGTCACGAGCCGCTGCGGAATCGTCGCGCAGATCGAACCCGTCGTCCCGACGATCTCGCTCTCCGTGTCGCGCTCTGATGGAGCACGGCCCGGACGGAGCGAGCGGTCGGCCCGGGATCAGCTGATCGAGCGTCGACGCATCGCGACGATGCACGCGGCGCCGAGCAGTGCCAGCGGAGCGATGACCAGGGAGAGTGTCGGGCCCGCGGCCTCCACCGTCATCCCGGCGGCGGCGCTGCCGAGGGAGACCGCCACCAGGTTTGTCGCGATCATCGAGGTGTAGGCCACGGTCAGTCGCGATCGAGGCACCGTGATGTCCAGGAGGGCCGACATCGCGATTCCGGCGGGCGTGCTCATCGCTCCCAGCAGGAACATCGCGCAGAGTGCCAGTGCCGGCCAACTGACCAGTGACGCGAGAAGCGCTGCGGCGCAGGCTGCGAGGACCAGGGACAGCAGCAGGTGCTGGCGAAGGGTTCCGGGCCAGTTGCGGCTGCCGTAGAGCATGCCCGAGCTCAGATCGCCGACTGCCAACGCGGTGAAGGCGACACCGACGAGAGCAGGGTTGGCCGCGTCGAGCGCCGCAGGCACGCCTACGGCGATCACGCCGGTGGAGATTCCGAAGCCCGCCATCCCCAGCAGGACCGTGACGTAGCCGCGGGTCAGCAGCGCCGGGTCTGTGCGACCTGAGCGTGCTGGCGGGGGGCGCATCGGCTGTCCCGGGGACGATGCCAGCAGCTGAGCCGCGGGGCGCGTTGGGCGTGGCAGCCCGGCCACGCACACGGTTGACGCCGCGACGAGACCGGCGATGACGAGGAAGGCGTAACCGCTGTACCGCAGCGGGGAGAAGGCGGCCGCTGCGAGCGGTCCGCAGGCCATGCCCGCCTGGAACGTCACGGCGATGGCCGAGTACATCCGCAGATGAAGGCGTTCGGGGTAGAGGGCCGGCACGGCAGCGCGGACGACACCGGTGACCGCGGGGAGTGAGAGTCCGGCCAGGAGGAACAGCCCGAGGTAGACCCCCTGGTGGGTCGAATGCCAGAACACCGCAGAGCTGAGCGCGAGGCAGAAGATCGCGGAGGCCGGGTAGAGGACGCGAGTCGCGGAATACCGATCGATCAGTCGACCTTGGGCGACGAGGCCGAGTGCATTGCCCAGGGAGAATGCCCCGACGACCAGGGCGGCCGGGGCGTAGCTGCCCAGGCGAGCAGCGACCATCTGCAGTGCGGCCAGGTTCACCGCCCCGATGGCAGTCGCGCAGATGAGCACGGCCAGGAGGCCGAGTGCGCCGCGACGGGACGAGTTGACGGGCGTCGATGTCGACGTGGAGGGCTGTAGTGGCATGACGGAATCCTGGAGATTCCCACCCACCCGAGAGACGTACTCTCTATGCCGCGAGACTACCAAGACGCGGTGATCGGCGATCGAGATCCTGGCGCCTCGAACCCGGGGCGAGGGCTCGAGATCGCGGTGACGGTGAGGACGTCAGGACGCTCTGGTCAGAAGCTGGTGATGATCTGGGCCAGTACCTCTGGCTGCGAGATGTACGGCGAATGGCTCGTGGCGACTGTCTGACTGGTGGTGCAGCGCTCCGCCATACGGCGCTGCAGAGCCGGATCCACGGCTCGGTCCTCCGAGCAGACGATGTAGTTGCTCGGAGCGCTATTCCACGTCGCGTGCTGAACGATCCCCCGACCGTGGCCGCCTGCCTGGGGCACGAGCAGTGCGGCGCCTCGTTCAGCGTCGCGAGGAGAGCAGTCGGCGTAGAACAGCTCGATCGCGTCCTCAGGATCGATGCAGGAACCGCCCGACGGATGCGGGCGAACCCACGGGTTGATGAGGGCGTCCGGGCCGCCCAGCTCTGCGCAGGACTCGCCCACATCGGGGACGAACGCCGCGACGAAGACCTGCGCACACCCGCCATGAACATCCGCGATGACGGCGCCGCCGTAGCTGTGGCCCAGGAGGACGGGTGTGCTCTCGCAGCCGTCGACCACCTCCTGGACCGCGGCGACGTCTTCGGCGAGGGAGCCGCGATGCAGGCGCGGGATGTGGACGATCGCTCCCTCGCGCCGCAGCACGCCGGCGAGCTTCTCCATGTGGGCGGGCTGATGGAAGAGGCCATGCACCAGGACGACGTCGGGCGGGTTCATGAGTTGCAGTAGACCATGGTCCCTTGGCGGTCTCTCCGGCCGATGGCCGATCGAGGTCAGCGCACGGCGTCGTAGACGAGCTTCACCACGCCGTTGGAGTAGGTGGCGCTGTCGCGCAGCTTCAGATCCCGTCGCTCGTGCTCCGAGGTGGGCAGAGCCCGCTTCCCCGTGCCCAGCAGCACCGGGAACAGCAGCAGGTGGTAGCAGTCGATGAGATCCGCTTCGGCGAGACGGCGGGCGAGCTCTGCGCTGCCGTGGATGAAGATCGCGCCACCAGCGCCGTGCTCGTCCCGCTTCACCTCCGCGACGTCCTCCGTGCTGCGGAGGATCCGGGTCTCGCCCCAGCCGTCGACCAGATCCGCCTCGTCGAGCGAGCTGGAGACGACGAGCTTCGGGATGTCCTGGTAGGCGGCGTGATCCGGGGAGCCGTTCCACTCCGGCGCGAAGTCCTCGTAGCTGCGCCGGCCGAACATGAGTGCGGACGTCTCGGCGATCTCCTCGCCCTTCAGGGAGAAGGCCTCAGGGTCCATCGGTGTGCTGAGGACCCAGCCGCCCTGCGGATGCCCCTCGACCACGCCGCCGGGGGAGTCGACGATGCCGTCGAGCGTCATGAAGCCGGTCCAGACCAGTTCGCGAGTCATGATGTTCCCTTGGGGGTCGTGATGGCCGGAGGGCGTCCTCGCCCGGGCGTTCGATGCGCCGAGGCCATCCTCTGAACAGTAGTCGGAGCCAGCCCTCAGCGCAGGGGGCAATCCGCCGAGAGCGTGCCGCCGGGCCGGGCGGTGTGCCGCCCAGCAGGGAGAGTTCGAGGCACAGCCCTGCCCGTCAGCGCGGTGAGCGTTGCACCTCTCCCCCGGCCGGACGCCTGATCACGGATGCGCCCCTTCCTGGAAGGCGTCCCGATAGGCCGTGGGGGAGGTGCCGATGATGGCGCCGAAGTGTCGACGGAGGTTGGTGTCGGAGCCCAGTCCGGACGCCTCCGCCACCTGGGTGACGGTGAGGTCGGTCCGTTCGAGGAGCTCGCGAGCGTGGTCGATGCGGGCGCGGAGCACCCACTGCATCGGGGTGATCCCCGTATCCGCGGTGAAGCGTCGGGAGAAGGTGCGGGGCGAGACGTTGGCCTGCTGCGCGAGCGCGGCCAGCGAGAGATCCTCCCGGAGATGTTCGAGAGCCCAGGCACGGGTGGCCGCGAAGACGTCGCCGAGAGGTTCGGGGATGCTGCGGGGCACGTACTGCGCCTGGCCGCCGCTGCGGTAGGGGGCGCTGACGAGTCGTCGTGCGACGTGGTTCGCGAGTGCGACGCCGTGGTCTCGCCTGATGAGGTGCAGGCAGAGGTCGATACCGCTTGCCGCGCCGGCGCTGGTGAGGACCTGACCGGCGTCGACGAAGAGCACGTTCTCGTCCACGTCGATCTTCGGGTAGCGCTCGTGGAGGACGTGCGTGTAGTGCCAGTGCGTGGTGGCGCGGTGGTCATCGAGCAGCCCTGCGGCGGCGAGGGTGAATGCGCCGGTGGAGATGGCTGCGATCCGGGTGCCGCGGTCGTGTGCTGCTTGGAGGGCGGTGATCACCGTGGGTGGGGTGGTGGTGTCGGCTGGGTTCCGGTAGCCGGGCACGAGGACGGTGTCTGCCCATGCGAGGACCTCGAGGTCATGGCTGACGGCGTAGGCCAGTCCGTTCCATCCGTCGACCGTGCCGACCTGTTCGCCGCAGACCCGTACTTCGTAGGGCATGCTCGGCCGTTTCGCGAAGACGTGCGCCGCGATTCCGACGTCGAGCGCCTTTGCTCCTTCGAGGACGAGCACTGCTACGCGGTGGTCTCGAACGGCATTCATGGGCGTGAATCTAGCGCGCATCGAGCGACTCCCGGGAACGGGTCTGCGCAACCATGATGAGAACGCCCCCGACGATGACAAGCAGGACGATGACGGCAGCGGCTCCGTACACGGCACGATACGGATCCGGAAGGACTCCGAGCGCGGCGATGAGTAGACCCGCCAGGACGGCGCCCACTCGGCGCGTGTTCGTGAACAGTCCCGACGCCAGTCCCGGGCTGGGGAAGACGTCCTGAAAGACGGTCAGGCCGACGCCCGCGACCACGGCAAAGAACCAGGCGTTCAGCGGCTGCAGGGCCAGCAGCTGCCACGGCTCGTGAACAAGCGTAGCGAGCCCGTAGTAGAGGACTCCAGCGGCCCAACCGGTACCAAGGAGTCTTCGGGCCCGGGTTCGTTCGTGGAGGCGGCCGATGATCATCAGCGCGGGGACTTCCAAGAAGGCGGCGGCCCCGAGGACGACGCCCGCCCAGATGATTGGGGCGTGTAGGTCATGAGTGACGAACAGCGTCGCTACCGTGACGGTGGCGATGTTCGACGCCTGCAGGAGGATGAAGGCCGTGACGGCTGCCCAACGGGACCATCCGCGTAATTGCTTGAGCAGGCTCGGACGAGGCGTGTCGTCCTGCCTGAGGTTCGGGGTGCGTCGGCGCAGGAGTAGCAGCGCCGTGACAACGTTGACCAGGCTGATCCCGGCAAGAAGCAGCAGCACGGCAGGTGTTCCGGATGCGCCCGCGATCAGGGTCGCGAGCGGTGGGCCAATCACCCAGGCGAACGAGACGATCGCGCGGGTGCGGATGACCTGAGCGGGCGGTGCGCCCTCGTGCCGCAGCTGCGCGAAGAGCAGAGTCGATCCCACCCCGGTCGGGCCGCCGAGAACCATGAGTGCGATCACCGCGATTGGCAACGACGTCGTCACCGCGAGGACCACGACCAGGCCAACCCCGCCGAGTGCACAGAATACGAGCGGGCGAAGGTAGTCGCCCGACCTGTCGGCCAATGTCGGGATGACCAGTGAGGCGATGAAACCGCCGAGGTTGTAGAGGCCCAGCACCCAGCCGACCTGTGACGGCGTTGCACCATAGAGCGTGACGAGGAGAACCGCGAGGAGGGGGTTGAGAACTGCGAACTGGAGGGCCCAGAACCATGCGGCTGCCGGCCAGAGCACTCGCCCGTGTCGCAGGAGACGGCTACCCGTCACCGTTGCCCCACGACGAGCCGGAGGGAGCCATCGAACGTCGGCTGGGTACGTAGATGCCCATAATGGTCATCCCACGCCCCCGACGCGAGATCTGCCTGGAGCGTCCTCACGAAGCGCTCCTCGATGTCCGAGCCCATGAAGCTCCACGCCGAGTTCGCGCGGCGCGCGCCGGGATCCAGGAGCGCTTCGGGCCGGCCGTAGTAGGCCTCGGAGAACCCGTCGACGCAGGCCAGCGGGATCGGGAGCTGCTCGACCGTCACCGTTCCGCCGAGCCCGGACCGCACATCGGAGATCGAGGGATAGCGGCTTGCCTCGGTCGCGATCACCTCGGGCGCGTACTCGTGGAGCCACGAGCGTTCCAGAGCGGTCGGATCGCAGGTGAGGACCACGACCGGGCCGCGGGTCACCCGTCGCACCTCGCGGAGCCCGCTGCGCAGGTCCCGCCACTGGTGCACGGTGAACGACGCCAGCGCCGCGTCGAAAGTGCAGTCGCCGAACGGCAGATCCTCCGCGACGGCGTCCACCGCGGGAACTGCCCCGGCAGGACGCTGCGCGCGCATGGCGGCGCTGGGCTCGACCGCTGTCACCTCGAGGTGATCCGGTTCGTAGGAGCCGGCGCCCGCCCCGACGTTGAGCAGGTTCCGCGCGCCGTCGAGGGATGCGTGGATGGCGTCGACGAAGGCGGGCTCGGGCCGACGGTACCGGGAGTAGCCGGATCCGATGGTTCCGTAGTCGGCGTCTCCCGCACTGCCGTCTCCGCCGCGGCGGTCGGTGGCTGTTCGATTCTCTGTCATGACGCCACTCCACCGCAGCACCTGCCCCGGCGCCAGCGGCAGCGCGGACACCGGCCGTACAGATCGCGCCAACCCTGACGGGCGCGAGAGCGGCGTCGGACTCTCGGAGCACACTGTCTCCATGGAGGATCCTTCGCAGAAGTCCGACGCGACCCGGGGTCGGGCCGCCCAGCTCGCCTCGCGCCGCCGCGAGGTGCAGGCGCAGCTGGACGAGGTCGAGCGGGAGCTCGCAGCGCTGCGCCGTACCCGCGAGGGTGCGTCGGACGACGACGAGCACGACCCCGACGGGGTGCCGCTGTCGGAGCAGTGGTCTCGCCTGGAAGGGCTGCGGCTCGCGCGGACCGAGGCGCTCGCCGGGATCGACGAGGCGGAGGGTCGCCTGGGACGGGGCGAGGACGGGAGCTGCCGACGCTGCGGAGCCCCGATCGCCCCGGCCCGGCTGGCAGCCCGTCCTGAGGCCACGACCTGCATCGACTGCGCCTCGTGAGCCGCTGCTGAGGATCAGCGGGCGCTCGGATTCTCCCGACGTAGCGCGTCGGCGCAGCGAGTTGCCCTGCGCAGTCGCTCGATGTTCACGGGGTCACCCTGGTGCTGCGCTTCCCAGTAGAAGGAGGCGACGAACCGCGCGAAGGAGATGTCGAGGGCGACCGCAAGGTCGGCTCCCGCAGCCGTGCAGAATGCCTGAACTGCCTCAGCCATCGCTGAGACCGGGTCCGAGGACTCCACGATCCATGGCAGCAGACTCCGCAGGATGGTGTGCGCTTCGTTTTCGACAGGTCCGGAGAGGAAGCCGGGATCGATGGCGATCCACGTGCCGTCGGAGCGGCACATGATGTTCTCGAAGCTGAGATCGCCATGGGTGAGCAACTCGGATCGAACGCGACCCAGCCGCTCCACGGCGTGGGCGGCGGCGGTGAAGGTCTCCTGGTCCACGGCATCGCCGTCCTGACGAGCCGCTTCGTGCTGCGCCTCGAGCTGCGTGAGCCAGCGCCCTGCTCCATCGGCGAGCTGGGGCGCGTCACGCGGCGCCGGGGAGTCAGCGAGAGTACGAGCGACGTGTCCCGCGACGGAGGCTGCCCTCAGGGAATCCATGCGTGTGCTCGCTCCCGCGAGAGTTGGCCCGGGGACGAATTCGAGGAGCAGCGCGCTGCGCGCGAGGTCCGCGTCGTAGACCTCCACGGCGCCGTGGCCGGCGAGCACGGAGAGTGCTCGGTGCTCGGCACCGGCATCCGCGATCGGGGAGACCAGCTTCAGAGCGGCGGGACGACCGTCGGACAGTGTCACGGGAAGGACGATGCCGGCGCCGCCGAAGGACGGTGGTCCCGCCGGCTCGAGCTGCCAGAGCCGGGCGACGTCGGAGCAGATCTCAGCGACGGAATCCAGCCAGGGACGGCAGGCGGCGTCGTCCTGCGCGAGCAGCCGGGCGCGGAACTCCTCGGACGGCATCATGCGCGCACCGGGGGCGCGATGGTGAAGGTCTGCTCGATGTGTCCGTCCGGGTGCACGACCTCGTCGAAGTGCACGGGGATCGCGCGCCGCCAGAATCGTGTCGCGGGCGTGTTGGTGGCGAGCTGGGTGATCGACCAGGGTCCCGGGAACGCCTCGAGGATCGTGCGCGCCGCCTGGGTTCCCACGCCGGTCCGACGGTGCTTTCGCAGCACGAAGAACTCCGCCATGCGTGACGGGTTCCCGCTGCGGACCAGCGCGAAGCCCGCGGGGTGGCCGCCCACGCGAATCAGGAAGGCGTGGCGGTCCGAGGCGCGCCAGTACTCCTCCAGCCAGGCGTAGTGGAACTCGCCGCGCTCGTCGACGTCGTACCCCGCATGGTCGGAGAAGTCGTAGAGGTTGAGCTGGAGCAGGCGCGCCAGCAGCTCGTGATCCGCCTCGACGGCGCGCGCGATGACCAGGGAGTTCGGGGCGTCCGGAGAGGTCATCCGGTCATGGTAGGTCCGGCCTGCTACGGCCGCACCGGAGTTTCCAGGGCTTCGGCGGGCCTGACGCGGCGCATCGACACCTCCGTCGGGGGAGCGCATTGACCGCACGCCGTATCGGGAGTGTCGCCGCGGACGAGAAGTTCACGCACTGTTCACGGAGCGCCCGGACGGCAGCGGCACGGCGCGGTCGAACCGATAGCCAGCCGTCAGAGAGGTCTCTCTGCAGGTCACAGATTCGCGAGGTCCACTGGAGCGACTTGTCGGGAGTGGCTCGCCGAGCCGACCTGCGCACTTGTGATCTGCCCGACACCGCGCATAACGTTTCGGTCACGGGCAGATTGCTCGGTCGGCGTGCGGCCGACGGACACGATGGGAGTTCCGTCATGACTGAACAGAACAACTCCGGACAGTTCGGCGCTCAGGACGAGGGGCAGCAGGGCGGCGGCTTCGGCGGCGGCCAGGACCAGCAGAGCCAGCAGAGCCAGCAGAGCCAGAGCCAGGGGGGCCAGGGCGGCTTCGGCGGTGCCGATTCCGGCCAGGAGCGCGACCAGGGCCAGGGCGGTGGCTTCGGCGGCGCCGGCCAGAACCAGGACCAGGGCGGCGGCCAAGGTGGTCAGGGCGGTATCGGCGGCGCGGACGCCGGCCAGGGCCAGCAGAGCCAGGGTGGCGGCCAGGACCAGAACCAGCAGGGCCGAGGGCAAGGCCAGAGTGACAGCCAGGGCGGGTCCTCCCAGCAGGGACAGGGCGGCTTCGGCGGTGTCGACTCCGGTCAGGAGCGCGATCAGGGTCAGGGTGGTGGCTTCGGCGGTGCCGGCCAGAACCAGGATCAGGGCGGCGGCCAGGGTGGTCAGGGCGGCGTCGGCGGCTCCGACTCCGGCCAGGGCCAGGGCGGCTTCTGACGACGAGCCGATAGGCGCCGAGAGCGCCTGCGTGACGACGAGGGGCGGCCCGCAGGGCGCCCCTCGTCGGGCGTTCCGATCCGATGTGCCCCTGAGCGGTGCACGTGCCCAGATGTGTTCACAGCGGCATGGGCGTTAGGGCAGGGATGTCTTCCTTCGCTCCCAGCCCACGTCCGACAGGACCGCGTCCAGAGCGCTCTCGGCGGAGACAGTGGCGTCGAAGACGATCTCCGGCAATGTTGTAACCGGATCGAAGGGTCGGTGCCAGGAGCTCACCTGCTCCTCGCTCACCTCGGAGGCCAGGCTCTTGGTGCGGTGACGACGCAGGGTCTCGGCCAGGTCGAGGTGATAGCGGTAGCAGCGGCTCACGCCGGCATGGTCTTCCACGAGGCGCGTGAGCATCTCACCGTAGGACTCGGAGTGCAGGATCCCCTCGACGACCACGTGCAGGCCATGGTTCAGCGCGAACCGTGCCGATAGGTCGATGTACCCGACGCTCAGGGACTCGGGATGGTCGCGCACGTGGAGGATCTCCCGGCGCAGGACATCGTGGCTGATGATGGCGATGCCTCGGGGCCGCGCCTCTCGAATCGCGTGGGCTAGCAGGGTCTTCCCGCTGCCGGAGTTGCCGCGGATGATGATGAGTCGCGAATCTGTCGTACCGACCATGTCGAGGCTGCTCTTTCGTCCAGATCCTTCTCCCTCGCTGACGACGGCCCCGGGTGAGGTCCTGCAAAGTTCCCCGTAGGCAGGCGGCATGCCTCTCGGTGCCCCGGTGTCACCCATCCTGGCGAGCATCCAGCGCGCGTTGGTGCTCCCGGTAGAACTCGGTCTCGGCCGGCTCGGGGCGGTCCTGACCGTTGAGCAGGCGATGCCACAGCGGGTAGTAGGCCGGTTGCTGCGAGGCCAGGGTGATCCGGTCCCGGGCCTCCTGGGGGAGCGTGAGGTCGGCGGCGGCGAGATCCTCCTGGAAATGCTCGAAGGACCGCGCCGCGATCACGGTGCCGTCCACCCCGGGGCGATCGAGGATCCACGAGATGACCACCTGGGGGATCGTCCACCCCAGGTCACCGGCGATCTCGTCGAACAGCTCGATCAGGTCGTAGGCGCGGTCCCAGTCCGTCACGTGCGGCTCGGGCCAGCCGGCGCCCTGCCGCGTATCGGAGGGGGTCTCCTTGCCTCGGCGCACCTTGCCGTTCAGCAGTCCCTCGCCCAGCGGGCTCCAGCCGAACGTGGCGACGCCCAGGTCGCGGGCGGCCGGGATGATCTCGTACTCGATCTCCCGCGCCTCGGGCGTGTAGTAAACCTGCTGCGCGACGGGGGCCTCGAGACCGGCCTGCCGCGCCTCGTAGACCGTCTTGGTGAGCTGCCAGGCGCTGTAGTTGGACACGCCCCAGTAGCGGACCTTGCCGGCGCGGATCAGATCGGTGGCGGTCTGGATGGTCTCGAGGATCGGGGTCTGACCGTCCCACTGGTGCATGTACAGCAGGTCGAGGTGGTCGGTGCCCAGCCGCTGCAGGCTGTCCTCGACCGCGCGGGTCACGTGGTACCTGCTCGCGCCGGAGTCATTCGGGCCCTCGCCCGTGGAGGTGCGGGCTTTCGACGTGAGGATGATGTCGTCGCGGCGCGTCCCCAGAGCCTCGCCCAGGACGCGCTCGGAGTCGCCGGCCGAGTAGATGTTCGCCGTGTCGAGGAAGTTCACGCCGCAGGAGAGGGCCTCGTCGAGCTGCCGACGAGCCTCATCCACCGAGAGTCCGGCGATCTTCTCGAAACCGCCCCCGGACCCGAAGGGGATCGTCCCCAGGGCCAGACGGGAGACGTAGAGACCGGAGTGGCCAAGACGGATGTGGTCCATGGGATGCCTTCCTCTCGCGCAGCGGCGGGTGATCGCCCGTGCGGGACGAGCCGCGTGGCCCCGACGGTACGTCACCCCCATGCCGACGTCACGGGTGCGGTCCGGGCGGTCGGACGGGCTGCGCAGAGACCACCAGGCTCGGCTGACCTGCCGGTCCGCGCTCGCGCCGCAGCCGGTGAGCAGGTGATCGGGGTGCTCCTCGTGCCCGAGCGCTCGATGCGCGACGGCAGAGTGAGACCGAACGGTCGATTTCCCGCTCAAGGGTCGAAGTTCGCGCGCCGAACGTGTCTACTCGGGGCACAGCGACGCCGCGACGAAGGAGATCTCTGAGATGACCTCGTACGACTATCTGATCATCGGCGGAGGCCAGGTGGCGGACGACGCCGCCCGGGCGCTTCGCGAGCACGATGCAGTGGGCACCATCGGCATCGTGAGCTCCGACGAGGACGCTCCCTACACCCGGCCCGCCCTGACCAAGAAGCTGTGGATCGACCCGGACTTCGGTGAGGACTCCGTCCCGCTGAACACGGCCGAGGACACCGGCGCCGACCTGCGCGTGCGCACCGTGGTGACCGCGATCGACCCGCCAGCGAAGCAGGTCGAGCTCGAGGGCGGTGAGCGGATCGACTACGGGAAGCTGCTGCTGGCCACCGGCTCGGAACCGCGCCGGCTCGACGGCCCGGAGGACGAGCGCATCATCCACTTCCGCAGCTTCGCCGACTACCGCACCCTGCGTCACCTGATGACCGACGGGGCCCGCGCGGTGGTCGTCGGCGGCGGATACATCGGTGCCGAGGTCGCCGCGTCGCTCTCGCTCAACGGCGCCCACGTCACCCTCGTCTTCCCCGATGACGTGCTCGGCGCCTCGCAGTTCCCGCCGAGCATCGCCGAGCGCTACCAGAAGCTGTTCACCGACCACGGCGTCGAGCTGCGCCCCGGTCGACGTGCGGAGGCGCTCACCGTGCAGGACGACGCGGACGTCGGCGTGACGCTCGACGACGGCACCGCCGTCGGCGGCGACATCGTGGTGGTCGGCCTGGGTGCCGAACCCCGTCTCGACCTGGCCCGCCAGGCCGGGCTGAAGGTCTCCGAGGGGGTCGTGGTCGACGAGCACCTGCGCACCTCCGACCCGTCGATCTGGGCGGCCGGCGACATCATCGAGTACCCCGACGCGATCCTGGGCGTCACCCGGATCGAGCACGTCGACCACGCGCGCGAATCCGGCGCGGCCGCGGGGCGATCGATGACCGGGTCCGATGCCACCTACGAGCACACCCCCTACTTCTACTCGATGGTCTACGGGGTGCGCTGGGAAGCGGTGGGCACCCTGGATCCCTCCCTGGAGACCCTCGAGGTGCACCACGACACCGCCCACAGCGTCGTCTACTACCTCGACGACCACGGGCGACCCGTCGGCGTGCTGATGTGGCAGATCGACGGGGCACGGGACGCCGCACGCACGGTGATCGCCGACGCGATCACGGACCGGGACCTGCTGCGAGGGAGCATCGGCTGACCATGGATCTGAACATCACCGGCAAGAAGGCACTGATCACCGGAGCGGACTCCGGCATCGGCTGGCACACCGCCCAGGAGCTCGTGCGCGAAGGCGTCACGGTGTTCCTCACCGACCGCGACCCCGGCGAACTCGCCCGGGCCGCGGAGGCTCTCGAGGCACCGGAGGGCCAGGTGCTGCACCACGCCGCCGACGTCACCAGCCTCGAGGAGATCAGCGCGCTGGACGCGGCGGTGCAGGGGGCCATCGGCGACATCGACATCCTCGTCCACGCCGCCGGGGTCACCGGGGCGCAGGGGCTGTTCCACGAGATCGACGACCAGGGCTGGGTGGACACCCTCACCACGGACCTGCTCGGCGCCGTGCGCGTCACCCAGCAGTTCCTGCCGGCGCTGCGTCGGGGCGGCTGGGGCCGCCTGGTGTTCCTCACGTCGGAGGACGCCGTGCAGCCCTACGACGACGAACTGCCCTACTGCGCCTCCAAGGCCGGTCTGCTCGCGCTGTCCAAGGGTCTCTCGCGCACCTATGCGCGGGAGGGTCTGCTGGTCAACGCGGTCTCCCCGGCCTTCATCCACACCCCGATGACCGACGCGATGATGGACAAGCGCTCTGCGGAGCTCGGCGTCGACCGCGATGAGGCGATCCGTTCCTTCCTCGAGGAGCAGCGGCCCCATCTCGCGCTCAAGCGCCGGGGCGAGCCCGAGGAGGTCGCCGCGGTGGTCGCCTTCCTGTGCTCGGACCGGGCCTCGTTCGTCACCGGCTCGAACTACCGGGTCGATGCGGGGTCGGTCGCGACGATCTGACGAGCCGACGGCAGCGGGGTCCTCACCGGGCCGGTGCGGCAGACTCCGCGGGAGCGCGTGAGGTGCTGTGCCGGCCCGCCGCGCCGATGATCAGCAGGCCCACCAGGGTGAGCAGGGCGCACGCGAAGAAGGTCGCGCGCTGGCCGAGGACGGTCGCACCGCCGAGCACGATCAGCGGCCCGGAGAGGACCGCGCCGACGCGTCGGGTGTTCATGTACAGCCCGGTGGACAGACCGGGCCGCGGGATCATCTGCTGGAACAGCGTGAGCCCCACCCCCCCGATGCCCGCGAAGCACCAGGCGTTGAGCACCTGCAGCGCGATCAGGAGGAACGGCCCCGTCACGGCGGCGACACCCAGGTAGTAGACGATCCCGGCGAGGCAGCTGGTGACGATGAGGCCCAGGCTCGAGTACCGCTCGGTGAGCCGGCCGACGATCATCAGCGCCGGCACCTCGAGACCGGCGGCGACACCGAGAGCGACCCCCGCCCACACCACGTCGATCCCTACGGTCTGCGGCACGTACACGGCGAGGAACGACATGCTGGTCGCGTTCGTCGCCTGCAGCAGCACGAACGCCGCGGTGACGAGCACGACCCCGATCTTCCCGAGCGGCAGCTCCTCGTCGGCCGGTGCGGGCGTCGAGGGGTCGTCGGCCGAGAGCGCGGCGCGGTGACCGCGGATCATGAGCATCGTGGTGGCGATGTTGGCCAGGGCCACGAGGCCGATCGCGAGGAGGATTGCGCGGGGTCCGAACCAGCCGATGATCAGCGTCGCCATCGGTGGGCCGGCGACCCACGCGACCGAGACGATCGCGCGGGTGTCGACGATCTGGGAGGGCCGCGCACCGGCATGGCGCAGGTGCGCGAACAGCATGGAGATGCCGACACCGGCCGGGCCGCCGACCACCACCAGGACGATCGTGACCAGGGGAAGCGTGGTCACCACGGCGAGCACCAGCACGAGCAGCAGGGTGAGCGCGCCGCTGAGCAGCATCGGCCGCAGATAGTCCAGGTGACGATCCGCCCAGGCGGGCACGACGAGGGAGGCGATGAAGCCACTGACGTTGTAGATCGCCAGCACCCAGCCGATCTCTGCCGTGGTCGCGCCGTAGAGGGTGGAGAGGATCAGCGCGAGCGAAGGGCTGAGGAAGGCGATCTGCAGTCCCCACATCAACGCGGAGGTCGGCACCAGGAAGCGGTTCAACGGGAAGGTCCTCGGGTCGGGCGGTGTGGTGGTCAACTGCGGGCGCCCTGCGACGACCGGTGCGTCGCCAGGGCGGTGGTGGCACCGTATGTCCTCCGGATGCCGAGGTGCGAGGAACGGCTGATCCGTGTACTGGCAGTTCCTCCTTGCCGCGTCACGGCAGCCCTACCGTGGGGTGCATGGACCATCGAGCAGAGGTGTCGGAGTTCCTGCGCACCCGCAGGGACCGGATCACGCCGGAGCAGGCAGGCATCATCGGCGGCTCCCGGCGTCGCGTGCCCGGCCTGCGCCGGGAGGAGGTGGCGTTGCTCGCCGGCGTGAGCGTCGAGTACTACGCGCGGATGGAGCGCGGTGAGCTGGCCGGGGTGTCCACCGAGGTGCTGGAGTCGATCGCCCACGCCCTCAGGCTCGATGAGGCCGAGATCGATCATCTGGCGGACCTGGCGCGCACCGCTGGCCCGCGCCCTGTCCGCAAGCGCAGGAAGCCCAGTGCGCGCGGTGTGCCCCCGGCGTTCCAGCGCTTCCTCGATGCGGTCACCGGTGCTCCGGTGTGGGTCCGGGACCGACGGATGGACTTCGTGGCCGCCAATCCGCTGGGGCGGGCCTTGTATGCACCGCTGTTCGAGGACCCGACGGGCCGGGCGAACACGGCACGGTTCACGTTCCTCGACCCCGCGGCGCGCACCTTCTTCCTGGAGTGGGAGGAGAACGCGGACAGCATCGTGGCGACGATGCGCACCTATGCCGGGCAGAACCCCCTGGACAAGGGCTTGACGGACCTGATCGGCGAGCTCGTGACCCGCAGCGACGCCTTCCGGCAGCGCTGGTCGGTGCACGACGTGCGCCATCATCGCGGCGGAGTGAAGCGGCTCCATCATCCGGTGGTCGGGGACCTCGAGCTCAGCTACGAGGCGATGGACCTGCCGGCGAACCCCGAATGGTTCATGTTCGCCTACACGGCGGAGCCCGGCACTCCCTCCGAGGAGCGGCTGAGGCTCCTGGGCAGTCTCGCCGTCACCGAGCAGTCGGCCGAGGCGGCCAGCGACGACGGAACGGCGCGGCGCTGACAGGCGCACTCACCGTCGGCCCTCCCGCGGAGCGCTTTCGGGCGCCCGTCGGCCGGCCCCGGCTCAGACCCGGCCCGCCCGATGGCGGCCGGTCACGGCATAGAGCAGCGTCATCACGACGAGGAATCCTGCGCCCACCCCGAGCGCCGTGTGATACGCGGGCTGCCACACCATGATCCCGAACGTGAACACGATGAAGGCGATCGCGAAGAGCTGCCCGAACGGCCACAGCGGCACCGGGAAGGCGAGCTCGGCGCGCTCCTGGCGGGACATGCCGCGCCGGGAGGCGACCTGTGCGAGCAGGATCATCAGCCACACGAAGATCGTGGCGAAGGTGGCCAGGGAGGCGACGATCGTGAAGACCTCTTCCGGCAGCGCATAGTTCAGCAGCACGCCCACCACCAGCACCCCGAGCAGGGCGACGGTCGTGACCACGGGCACGCCCCGCATCGTGCGGGCCATGGCGCGCGGGGCCAGCCGTTCGCGGGCCATCCCCGCGACCACGCGGCCGGCCCCGAACAGGTCGGCGTTGATCGCGGACAGCGCCGCGGTGAGCACCACGACGTTCAGCAGCGCGGCCGCCCAGTTCACCCCGAGGGTGTCGAAGATCTGCACGAACGGCGACTCCTCGCCGGTGATCTCGCGCCAGGGGTTCAGCAGCAGGATCACCCCGATCGCGAGCACGTAGAACAGCAGGATCCGCACGGGCACCGTGTTGACGGCCTTGGGGATCGCGGTGCCCGGGTCCTCCGCCTCGGTGCCCGCCACACCGATGATCTCGGTGCCGCCGAAGGCGAACAGCACCAGGATGAACGCGGAGATCATGCCGCCGGCGCCGTGCGGGAAGAAGCCGCCGTCGGCCGTGAGGTTCGCCAGCCCCGTGGCGGTGCCCGCGTCGCCGAGACCGAACACGAGGATCGCGGCGCCGCCCACGATCATCGCGATCACGGCAGTGACCTTGATGATCGTGAACACGAACTCGAGCTCCCCGAACCAGCGCACGCTGGCGAGGTTCGCCGCGCCCACGATCAGCAGCGTGAGGGCCACCCAGATCCACTGCGCGGTGTCGGGGAACCAGAACCGCATGTAGATCGCGATCGCGGTGAGGTCGGCCAGGCACACGATGAGCATCTCGAACGCGAACATCCAGCCGGTGATGTACCCGGCCCAGCCGCCCAGGAACCGCCGGGTGTACTCGGCGAACGAGCCCGAGATCGGCATCCGCACCGCCATCTCGCCGAGTGCCCGCAGCATGAAGTACACGACCGCGCCGCCCAGCAGATAGACCAGCAGGACCGACGGCCCGGCCGCCTGGATCGCCCCGGCGGAGCCGTAGAACAGTCCGGTGCCGATCGCGGAGCCGAGCGCGATGAAGTGGATGTGCCGCGCCTTCAGCCCCGGTGCCCGGCGGGCGGTGTCGGGGACGGTCGCGGGTCGCGCAGACGTGCTCATCGTGGGGAATGCTCCGGTGGTGGTCTGTGCGCGCGCCCTGGACGGGTCGCGAGCGGGGATCGGGAGGCGGGGAACTGCCTCCGACACGGTACGTCTGCGCACCGGCGGGCAGGGAGAGCGCCGCCGGCCCTGGGGCAGGGATCACGCCGGGAAGCAGAACACCCCCGCCCGCGTTGCACCTGCCATGACAACTCCGAACACCATCGGCATCATCGGGGCAGGACACATCGGCAGCCAGGTCGCACGGGCGGTGATCGCCGCGGGATACGACGTGGTGATCGCGAACTCGCGCGGACCCGAGACGCTCACCGATCTCGTCGCGGAGCTGGGCCCGAAGGCTCGTGCCGCGACCGCAGAGGACGCCGGGACGGCGGGGGAGGTCGTGGTGGTGACGGTGCCGCTGCACGCCCTCGACAGCATCCCGGTCGAGCCGCTCGCGGGGAAGATCGTGCTGGACACGAACAACTACTACTACGAGCGCGACGGCCGCATCGATGACCTGGACCAGGGCGAGACGACCACCTCGCAGATGCTCCAGGAGCACCTGCCCACCTCGAAGGTCGTCAAGGCCTTCAACCACATCCCCTTCGGTGACATCACCACCGACACCGCTCCTGCGGGCTCCCCGAACCGTCGCGCGCTCGCCGTCTCGAGCGACTTCCCCGAGGCGGTCGAGTTCGCCGTGCGTCTGTACGACGAGCTCGGCTTCGACGCGGTCGACGTGAGCCCGCTCAGCGAATCCTGGCGCGTAGAGCGGGACCGTCCCGCCTATGTGGTGCGCCAGACGGCCGCCGAGCTGCGCGAGAACCTCGCGGCGGCGAACCGCCTGCCCTGAACGGTCGTCGCCGTCGGCCTGGGGGCCGACCGCGACGACCGCCCCGTCCAGCGCGCCGACGCTTCAGAAGTCCCAGTCCTCGTCGCTGGTGTTCTCTGCCGTGCCGATGACGTAGGACGAGCCGGATCCGCTGAAGAAGTCATGGTTCTCGTCGGCGCCAGGGGACAGGGCGGCGATGATCTCGGGGTTCACCTGGGTCTCCTCGGCGGGGAAGCGCGCTGGATAGCCGAGGTTCATGAGCGCCTTGTTCGCGTTGTAGCGGACGAAGGCGGCGACGTCGTCCATCAGCCCGAGTGGTTCGTACAGCTCGCCGGAGTACTGCAGCTCGAGCTCGTAGAGCTCCTCGAGCAGCGAGTAGGTGAACTTCCGCATGTGCTCGCGCGTCGCGTCGTCGTGGTGTTCGAGGCCCCGCTGGTACTTGTAGCCGGAGTAGTACCCGTGCACGGCCTTGTCCCGCAGGATCAACCTGATCATGTCGGCGGTGTTCGTCAGGGTGGCACGGACGGAGAAGTGCAGTGGCAGGTAGAAGCCGGCGTAGAGCAGCAGCGAGGACAGCAGCGTCGAGGACACCTTGCGCTTGAGCGGATCGTCCCCGTAGTAGTGCCTCAGCACCTTCTTGCACCGTTCCTGCAGCAGGTCGTTGTCGACAGCCCACCGGTAGGCGCTGTCGATCTCCGGAGTGCTGGTCAGCGTGGAGAACACGGACGAGTACGAACGGGCGTGCACGGACTGCATGAAGGCGATGTTCGTGTAGACGGCCTCTTCGTGCTCGGTGCGGGCGTCCTGGATCTGGCAGACCTCTCCGACGGTGGCCTGGACCGTATCGAGCATCGTGAGCCCGGTGAACACGCGCATCGTCAGGGTGCGCTCCTCCTCTCCCAGCCTCCTCCACGCCTGGAGATCGTTGGACAGCGGCACCTTCTCGGGCAGCCAGAAGTTCGCGGTCAGCCGGTTCCACACCTCGAGATCCTTCTCGTCGGTCACGCGATTCCAGTTGATCGGGCGCAGTCGGACGGAGGGGTCGTGGCGGTAGGAGGGTGGAGTGACGGAGCGCTCGGTGAGAGCGACGGCAGCGGTCGGGGCGGTCATCGGTGTCCTTCGTCGGTGAGGGTGGAGGGAATTGGGTGTGGTGCGGCGCGGTTCACGCGGGGACGTCCGTCGCTGCGGATAGTTCCCAGAACTGGTCCAGGCCGTCGTCGACGCGCGCCACGTCCTGTGGCGTGCCGAGCAGCTCGAAGCGGTACAGCACCGGCACCTGGCATTTCGCGGAGATCACCGGGCCGGCCAAGCAGTAGTCAGCGCCGAAGTTCGTGTTGCCAGCGGCGATCACCCCGCGCAGCAGACGGCGATTGGAGGGGTCGTTGAGGAAGCGGATGACCTGCTTGGGGACGGCTCCCGATAGGGTGCCGCCGCCGTAGGTCGGGACGACCAGGACATAGGGGCGGTTCACGTGCAGCGAACCTTCGATCCGGGGCCGCAGGGGTATCCGCGCCGACGGGCGTTGGAGCCGTTCGACGAACCGGTGCGTGTTCTCCGAAACGCTCGAGAAGTGCACGAGGTCGGGCGTCTCGGGAGCGACGGACTCCGTCGCAGCACTCGCGCCGCTGTCGTGGCGCCATGGGAGTGACATCTTCGGAGATCCTCTCGATCGCCGGGCGGCACTAGATGTAGTGACATGGAAGGGCTGGGGCCCTAGATCTAGTTGTAGCACGCAGAACTACGGCGAAGCAAAGTAGTAAGTACGACACGACGAACTTTGCTCTCCGTGGCGGGCCGAGGATCATGGGGCTGATGCGTGTGCTGTGCGGAGAGCGGGCGGCCGCTCAGCGCGGGACCTCTCCAGTGATGAGTGCTCCGTGGGCGACCGGGCACACTGGATCGATGGACGATCCACCAGAAGGGGCCGGCACCCCGCGCGACCGGGCCGGGCAGCTCGCCTCCAGGCGCCATGAGATGCAGATGCAGCTGCAGGACGTCGAACGCGAACTTGCTGCCTTGAGGCGCTCGCGTGAGGGTGCGGCGGACGATGACGAGCACGACCCCGACGGGGTGCCGCTGTCGGAGCAGTGGTCCCGCCTGGAGGGCCTGCGGCTCGCACGCCTCGAAGCGCTCGCCGGGATCGACGACGCGACGGAGCGCCGGGCACGTGGGGAGGACGGCGTGTGCCGATCCTGCGGGAACCTGATCGCTCCGGCCCGGCTGGCCGTTCGCCCCGAGGTCACCACCTGCATCGACTGCGCTCCCTGAGTGCACAGGTGTCTGGGAGCGCACGCTTCCCGGTGCCGAGCATCATGCGGAACAGGAGGGCGCCGTATCGGTCGATGAGGTCCGCCCCTCTGGGGTCGCAGGCGGGTGCAGGCGCCGCATCGGGCCTGCCCTCTTCTGCGTCAGCCCGACGTGCCGGCCGGCCGCTCGAAGATGACGCGCGATTCCAGGAACCCCTGATCCTCGAAGAAGCGGTGAGCCTGCTCGTTGAAGGACCATGAGTCCAGGCGCACGGTGTCGGCGGATGCCTGCCGCGCCCTGTGGGTGATCTCCTCCATGAGGAGCGTGCCGACGTGCTGACGGCGAGCGTCCTCATCGACCGCGATGTGATGCACGTACACAGACCTGTGGGCGAGGAGGAAGGGCGAATCGGGCCGCGAGACCACCTCCGCCAGCAGGTATCCGAGGGCCTTCCCTTCATGATCGCCCGCAATGAGGAGGATCGCGTCGTCCGCGAGGCGGGCGACCAGGAAGTCGCGCAGCGCACTCTCGACGGCCGGGCGGAAGAGATCCGGGCGCCCCTCGGCATGGAGCGTCTGCACCTGAACCGCGAGGCAGGTCAGTGCTTCGACATCATCGCTCGTCGCATCACGGACGCGGATCGGTGGGGTCTGCATGGGCAGAGCGTAGCCGCGTGTCGAGCCCGGCGAGCGGTGCTCACCGGGCTCGTTCCACGTGTGGGTCAGGCGGCCGACGGGCGCGCCGGATTCACGCGCTACAGCGCGTACGCGTACTGGCTACAGCGCGTACGCGTACTGCTCGAGGAATCGGGGAGCCTCCCCGAGCTCGCGGGACGCGTGATTGGCCCAGGACGGGTCGCGAAGCATCTCGCGGCCGACGAACACCGCGTCGGCCTCACCGTTGCTGAGCAGCTCGGCGGCACGGCGGACGTCCTTCACCCGGCCGACCGCGGCGACGGGGACCGTCGTGTCCGTGCGCAGGCGTGCCGCGTAGCGCGTCTGATAGTCCTCCTCATGCGGGATCGGCACGATGTCGGTCCCTCCGGAGGAGGCGTCGACCAGGTCCACGCCGTGCTCGCCGGCCCAGGCGGTCAGCTGGGCGGACTGCTCGTAGGTCCAGCTCTCCCGGGAGTCCTCGGGGTTCTCCTCGACCCAGTCGGTCGTGGAGATGCGCAGGAAGACGGGCGCGTCCTGCGGCCAGACCGCGCGGACGGCGTCGATCACCTCGAGCGCGAGCCGGGCGCGGCCGGCGAGATCGCCGCCGTACTCGTCGGTGCGCTGGTTGGCGATGGGGGAGAGGAAGGAGTGCAGCAGGTAGCCATGCGCGGCATGCACCTCGGCCACCTGGAAGCCGGCCTCGAGGGCGCGGCGGGCCGCCTCGGCGAACGAGGCTACGACGGCCGCGATATCCTCACGGCTCATCTCGTGCGGGACCGGGCCGCCGGGGAAGGCGACCGGGCTGGCGCCGTACGGCATCCATCCGTACTCCTCGGTGCTCAGCCAGTCGCCGCCCTCCCACGGGCGGCCCGTGGATGCTTTGCGGCCGGCGTGCGCGAGCTGGATACCCGCCACCGCTCCCTGTGTGCGGATCGCCGAGGCGATGCGCGCGAAGTCGGGGGTCTGCGAGTCGTCCCAGATGCCTAGGTCGAAGGGCGAGATGCGGCCTTCGGGGGCCACGCCCGTCGCCTCGACCATGACCAGTCCGGCGCCACCGGCGGCTCGGGCCGAGTAGTGGGCGAGGTGGAAGTCGGTGGGGCGCCCGGCCGCCGACGGCGAGGGATCCGCGCTGTAGGTGCACATGGGAGACATCCAAGCCCGGTTGGGCATCTCGAGGTCGCGGAGCCGGATGGGGCTGAACAGGGTCGTCACAGGAGGGATCTCCAGAGGTCGTCGGATAGTACGAGGATCACCGTACTACGAGAAGAATAGTACTATGGAGGTTGTTCCGAGAGACCAGGAGGCGACGGTGCGCTCACTCCCTCACCCCGACGTCCAGGAGATCGCCCTCGATCAGGTGCTCTCCGCGCTGGCGGACCCGATCCGCCGGGTGATCGTCAGTCAGCTCGCGGGCGGGCATGACGATCAGGCCTGCATCGCCTTCGACCTGCCGGTCACGAAGTCGACGTCGACCCATCATTTTCGGGTGCTCCGGGAGGCCGGCATCATCTCGCAGCGCTACCGCGGCACCGCCATCCTCAACTGCCTGCGCGATGAGGAGCTGGCGGAACGCTTCCCGGGCCTGCTCGACGCCGTCCTCGCGGCAGAGGGTTCCGAAGTACAGGGCACGACGGCGACAGCTGCCGCCGCTCGCCGACTCTGACTGCCATCGTCGAGCCTCGGCAGACCGAGGGGTCTGAATGAGCTCTCTGCTCAGGGCCGACGGGCGATCACGCGAAAGGTGTGCCAGTGCTTGGGGCCGCTGAAGGAGCGGCCGTCGCGTTCGTCCTCGGTGAGCTCGAGGATCTCGAGTCCGTCGAGGAGCCCCTCCACGTCGCCATGGCTGAGGTAAGTGCCGACGGTACCCGCCCAGCCGTCACGGTCGCCGAAGAGATCGACCGCCAGGATCCCGCAGGGGCGGAGCGCCGCGCGCATCCTCGACCAGAGAGCGCCGAAGGCGGGCTGGGGGACGAACGGGAGAGTGGCGCAGGACAGGAGCAGATCCGCCGGAGGCAGCTCTCGCAGCTGAGCGAGGTCGACGCTCGTGTGATGGATCGGCAGCTGCGCAGAGAGCGCCGCCATGGGGCGCTCGACGCTCGCGTCCCCGTCGACGGTGTGCACGGTGAAGCCGCTCTCGGCCAGGAAGCGTGCCTCGACACCGATACCGCATCCGAGCTCCACCGCTGTCGCCGGTCCGTCGGTCCGCGAGCACTCCGCCACCATCGTCGGCTCGCCGCGCCGGATGAGCGCGAACCCAGCGGGATGCGACCCAACGCGGAAGAGGTGCGCGTGGCGATCCGCCTCGTTGCGATAGGCGTCCAACCAGGCACAGTGATACTCGCCGCGCTCGTCGATGTCGTTTCCCGCGTGTTCGGAAGGCCTGATCGCGCAGTACCAGCCCGATCTGAACGAGCTGTGCGAAGACTGCCGATGAAGTCGAGATCCCGTATCGGTCAGGGCGCGACTGGCGGCGTGTGCTGACGCGCTCCTGCCCAGGGTCGGAGAGCGTTTACGGCGCCCGCCAGTCGATCACTTCGGCGGAGTGGAGCGGAACGGGACCCTTCGTGAGGATGTGCGGTGTCCCGTTGAACCAGGCCCCGCGCTTGCCCGCTCTCGCGAGCTGGTCGATCCACCGAGCATTTCGCGGCGTAGTCTCGTCCCGGGAGCGGTAGGCGGCGACGTCGAGGACCTCGATCTCCTGCGGATCGATCGGATCGCCCGTGCTGCTCAGATGCCGGTCGAAGACAACCGCGGGGCCGAGGTCGTCGACAGGGATCGCCCAGAACTCCTGCGCGGGCAGCTCCACCCCTGCGATGGCGCGCCACGCTTCCCGGATCGCGTGCGGCTGGATCGGGGACAGGAAGACCACCCCGGTCCACGTCGCCTCGAGAACCGGGATCCACGTCTCCCGGAGCCGTCGGCGTTCTGGCGTGTCGTCGTACTTGGCGATCGCGGCGGCGAAGGCACGAGGGTCCGTCCGCTCGAGCGCACTGAGAGGGTGCAGCTCGTCTGCGTCGGCGTTGTGCGTGGTGCGGGAATGGAACACGCAGCGCTCTGGGGTCATCACTCGATTCTGCCTCTTGAGGTGTCGCGTCTGCACCGTGCCGGAAAAGGTCTGACCCGTAGGAGATGAGCGCATACCCTCGTCGCATGCTCTTCGCGTGAGGTTCCGAGTCCATGACCCCGATCCGCAGGAGATCTATGTCCTTCACGATCCGCAGCTACGAGCCGACTGACGAAACCAGCTGGCTGCGATGTCGAGCCCTGTCCTTCCTGAGCACCTGCTACTACGACGATGTGTGGACGCAGCGCCCGGCGAGCCCCGCCGTGCAGCTCGTGGCGAGGTGCGGTGACACCGTCGTCGGCATCCTGGACGTCGAGATCGAGGATGATCTGGCAACGATCGACACTGTGGCTGTGCACCCGGACAACCAGGGCGAAGGAATCGCCGCAGCACTGCTCACGCACGCGCGGCGCGAGCTGCCCAGCACCGTGACCACCGTGGACGCGTGGACCCGCGAGGACGAGCCCGCACTGGGTTCGTACCACGCCCAGGGCTTCGTGGAATCGGAGCACTACCTCCACGTCTACAAGACCTGCGAGGACTCGGACGATGGCTGGACCAGCCCGGACCGGCTCTCTGCCCCGCTGGCGGCCTTCTGCCATGCGAGGCTTGAGGACGAGTCTGACCTCCGCGCTCGGTTCTCGCGGGTCTACGTGTGCAGGCGCTTCAGTCGGTCCGTCCCCTCGGAGTGACAGGGCGAGCCTGAGTGTCCGAGGTCGTCGGCCACGGCCATTGTTCGTCGGACGCCGGTGCCCCCTCCCGTGCACAAAAATCGCTGGGCGCCTCCGTGCGCAGGGCCTAGGGTCTTTCCGTGACGCACTGTGAGCCCTACCGGCCCCTTCCTGATCCGGACGACGGTGTCCGCTACGAGTACGGCCCGTTCTCCGTGCCGCGGACCCGAGCACCAGGGGAGACCCGGTCCTTCGAGATCGTCGACCCCCGGGCCTACCCAGGAACGACCCGCCGTGTCTGGGTGCATACGCCCGGGGGCCACGACTCCACTGTTCCGGCGGCGGTGATGGTCTTCAACGACGGTTGGTGGTATCTCGATCCGGACGGGGACGTACGCGGCGGGACCGTGCTCGACAACCTGGCCGACAGCGGGGACGTGCCGCCTCTGGTGGGCGTCTTCGTCGACCCGGGTGTCTTCCCCGACGCGGAGAATCCGAAGAACCGCAACGTCGAGTACGACGCGGACGACGGCCGCTATGGCGATTTCCTCGCCACCGAGGTGCTCCCGCGGGTCGCGGAGATGCACTCACTGGCGGATGACCCGTCCGGGCGGGGCATCTGCGGAGGCAGCTCCGGCGGTGACGCCGCCTTCACCGCCGCTTGGCAGAGGCCGGACGTCTTCCGTAAGGTCATCACGTTCAATGCGAGCTTCGCCCAGATGCCCGACGGCAATCCCTACCCGCGGCAGCTCGCCCAGGGGGTCGATCGGCCGATTCGCGTCTTCCTCCACGCAGCACAGCGGGACCTCGGTTGGGGCCGGCGCGAGATGAACTGGTTCGCGGAGAACCTGGAGACGGCGGCGGCCTTGTCTCGTGCGGGGTACGACTCGCGCGTGGTGGTCGGCGACGGGGGGCATAGTCCCAACCACGGCGGTGTTCTCCTTCCCGACGCACTCCGCTGGCTCTGGCACTAGCAGCCCGAGCCGACCGGGTCGCCCAGGGCAACGTCCGTACTGTCGGGGCGGCATGGTGGCGAGCAGGTCGATCGTGGCGGCCGCGATGATGTCGCCCCGGAAGTTCTCGCCTCACCGGCCGAACGGCATGTGTGACGTGACCTGGTCGTAGCCGACGAGGTCCGGAGTCGGCACCCCAGCAGCCTGGACCAGCGGGATGACCTGTGACTCCTCTCAGCCACCGCAAGCACATCATCGTGGACGGCTTGGGGCAGGGGAGCGGGCATGGGCCCATCCTTGCGTGCGACAGCGCGGATGGCGAGCCGTGGCCAGGGCGCCCCCGCGCGCAGTTCATCGGATCGTCGCAGTCTGAGGGTCCGCCTGGACGGACAGGATTCGTGAACCCAGCGACTCCAGGTCGTTGCTGTACTCCAGGAGCGGCTCGTCGTCCTGCGGAGGTTCGAATCGGTCGATGAAGTCATCGAGTGCGCTCTCGGTCACCGTGAGGGAATTGGCGTCAGAGCGGTGATTGCGGAGCGTGAGCCGTGCCAAGAGCTCATCGCGTTCCACGGGCAGGTAGATCAGGACTGGTATTCCTCCGGAGCCGCGCGCGATGTCGCGCCATCGAGTCCGCTCGGCCCGCGTCCAGAGGCCGTAATCCAGCACGATGCTCATGCCGTCGTGCAGGAGAGTCGTGAATTCCCTGCGGACGGCGTCGACGACAGGTTGCTCTCGCTCGAAGTATGTGTCCTCCGGGTAGTCGATTCCGTAGCGTCCATGGAGACGGAACACTTCTTCGTCGACGGAAAGCCGCTGGAAACCCAGTTCGGTGAGAGCGGTGGCGACGGTTGTCTTCCCGGAGCCCGTGAGGCCGGCCAGGAGAACGGCGAGGGGTTGTGGAGCGCGTCGAATCGGATCGGCAGGGACCATCCTTGCAGTATTCAGCCCGGACCAGTCGTTGGCCAGCGCTATTGCCGACGCGGAGCCTCGCCGGGTCCCGATCCCGAGGTGACGTAGTGCGTACACAGTTTGATCTGCACCGACCGGGAGGCGCTGCAGCTGCGCTCAACCTCGCAGATCTGGGCCGGGGTGGGACACCTGCTTGTGCGGGCAGCATCGGCTGGCCAGCTGCCTGGTCTCGCCTTCAGGCGCGCTATCAGAGGTCACCCAGGCCTTCGGCGTGAGCCTCCGTCCGGGGAGATCTGGCAGTGCAGCCCGCTGCAGGATGACGGTCTGCCCGAGACCGCCGCTCTGAGCCGCCGTCCGATCTTCGATGACGACCAGTCGGAGCGGGTCCTTCCCTGGTGTGCCGCACAGTTCGCTGTCACCCGGCGGACTTCCTGGCGCGCCGCCCGGACGGTGCGGCGCAGGCGGACGATTCAGACGGTGCTGTCGAGGCCGTGCCGCCTGCTCCCGAGCACCCGTTCGCAGTTCGCCGCCTCCGCAGCGGGGGAGAACGGATCGTCAGCCTCGTCGGCGTCCGGTGTGTCAGGTCTGCGAGCGGCCCAGACGAGTCGCGTGGTGCGCAGGGTGAGGTCGGATCGGGACAGGATGCTGTGCGGGCTCGTGGTGTCCAGGAGCTCATCGAGAGCAGCGAGGTCCTCGGCGGGCAGGAGCTCCGCGCCCGCTCGGCGGAGTCCTGTGAGCGCGGCGAGGGCGTAGGGCCCGATCGCCTCGTTCTCGGTGCTGTCGATGGCGACGTCCAAAGCCAGGTGGGCAGCGACCTCCAAGCCGGCGGCAGTGAGCTTCGGCGCCCAGTCCGAGCCCCGATGAGGCATGCGGGCGGAGGTCGACGGCTCGAGGGCGGCGTGGCAGCGTTCCTCCAGGCCGGGACGGCCCTCAGGCGTGTCCGGCGAGAGGAATCTGGGGAGTCCGGAGAGTTCGAGGACGACGAACAGACCCTTGTCGCCGAGAGCGTCTCGGACGGTGCGAAGGGCGCGGTCCGGGTCGGCGAGGTGATGCATCGACGCCGAAGCCCAGACGAGATCGGGCCTGCCCAGATCGGGCCAGTCGGCCGCGTCGAGATCGACCTGCAGGGTCCGGATGCGGTCGTCGAGTCCGTCACGGCGTGCACGGTCGCGGAGGAGCTCGAGGTGCTCCGCGGAGGAGTCGACAGCAGTCGCGACGGCGTCGGGGAACGCGTGCAGCAGCGCGAAGGTGCCGGCACCGGTCCCGGCGCCGAGGTCGACGATCCGTGTCGGAGCGCTGCGCACAGGCATCCACTCGATCACCGCATCGACCTGGTCGGCCATGACCTTCGCGTCCAGATCGAGCACCTGCGCCTGGATCGCATCGGCATGAGGGTGGGCCGTCGGGCCGTGCGCATGAGGTGAGTGCTGGTGGGGCGTGGTCGTCCTCATCGGGCGCTCGCCCCCGCGAGCACGAACTCGCCGACCATCGCGGAGGCCGCGGCAAGGCCGCTGGCTGCAGCGTTGACCACTTGGCCCATGGGCTCGCTGGCGTTTCCGGCGGTCCGCACGCCCGGCACGTCAGTGGATCCGCTCGGCCCGGTCTCGATCTGCGTCGCCATGGTGTGGCCGTCCACGGCGAACTCGGTGGGCTGCAGTCCCAGGGGCGCGAGGAAGTCAGCGCGAGCATGCACGACGGGCGCCACGACCAGAGCGTCCAGCTCGATGCGCGTTCCGTCCTCGAGCACGACACCGCTGAGGCGATCGCTCTCGCTCAGCACCTCCGTGACGGTCCCTGAGGCGACGGCGATTCCCCGACGAGCGAGATCCTCGTGCTGTTCGGCGCTCGGCGCGGTGGTGTGCGCCAGCAGGGTCACGTGCGGGCTGAGCAGGCGGAACATCATGGCCTGGTGGGCTGCCATGGGGCTGGTGGCGAGCACGCCCACCCGCTGGTCCCGCACTTCGTAGCCGTGGCAGAAGCCGCAGTGGATCACGTCCTTGCCCCACCTCTCCGCCAGGCCCGGCAGCTGCGGGAGCTCATCCCAGCCACCGGTCGCCACGATCACGCGACCGGCAGTGAGCCGTTCGTCGGCCACGTCCAGGGTGAACGCGCCCAGCTCGCCGCGGACCGCGTCGACCGTCCCCCTCACGAACTCGCCTCCGAAGCCGTCCACCTCGTCCCGGCCGAGACGGTAGAGCTCCTCGGGTGAGACGCCATCGCGGCTCAGCAGGTTGTGGATGTGGCCGGCAGGTGCATTGCGCGGCGTGCCGTCGTCGATCACGACGACGGAGCGTCGGAAGCGCGAGAGGGCCACCGCGGCGCTCAGGCCCGCGGTGCCACCGCCGATCACTGCCACGTCATAGGTCGGGCCGTCGTCTGGTCGGACGGTTTCGGCGGGAGGGAGGGACGCGGTGGGGTCGCCGTGGCCCTCGGAGGCTGTCTGGTGGGGGTCAAAAGATTCTGGGTGCATGCACCCAGAATGTCGAGACATCCCATGGCCCGCAATGACTCTTGCGGTAACCGCAAAAACTGGTGGACGGGGCGGATCTATGCCTCGGAGCGGGTGGACCGTCGATGGGCCTGCTCGCCGTCCGCATCGAACATGGTCAGGATCTCGACCGTCCCCTCGAGGGTGCCGATGGAGTGCGGGGTCATCGTGCTGAACTCGGCGGCCTGGCCGGCTTCCACGGTGATCCGCCGCTCTCCCAGATGCAGCAGCGCGACGCCGGAGAGGACCATGAACCACTCCCGGCCAGGATGGACGGCCAGGCTGCCGGGCCCGTGCCGCCGCTGGCTGGTGATCCGCATCTTGGCGACCAGGGACCCGCCGTGCTGCGGGGAGTCCCGCGAGAGAGCCCACATGGTCAGGCCCGGTTCTTCGTGGGGAATCGGGCGGATGACCACGTCGTCGTCCTGATCCGAGGCGACCAGCTGATCGATCGTCGTCTCCAGCGCTCGGGCCAAGGGTGCCAGCTGCTCCAGACCGATGCTGCGATGGCCGGTCTCGATGCGGCTCAAGGTCGACGCGCTCAGCTGGCAGCGCCCCGCGAGAGCCTCCAGGCTCCACCCGCGCGCCTGCCGCAGCCCCCGGATGCGCTGGCGCACCACCGTGGAGACCTCGGATCCGGAATCGGCTTCGTCACTCATGCCCGCACGACCTCTCCTCGAAGTGCTCCGAGTATCGCCCATCTCGTGAATGCCCACGTCGCGACGCAGTCATTCAGGTGAGGTCGAGGAAGGCCTGCAGTTCGGCGAAGGCGGTGGGGATCACCGAGTAGTAGGCCCAGCGTCCACGTTGTTCTCGAGTCAGCAGTCCGGCGTCGACGAGCTTCTTCGTGTGGTGGCTGACGGTGGGCTGGCTGATGCCGAGCTCCTTCGTGAGATCGCAGGCGCAGACCGTCTCGCAGCCTTGGCTGGCGATGTGGGAGAGCAGCCGCAGGCGAGTGGGATCGGACAGGGCTTTGAGGAGTGCGGCGAGGCGCTCGGCGCTTGCGATCTCGAGGGGGCCGGTCGAGAGTGAGCAGCACCCCTGGCCGCCGGCTGCCGACGGGGCGTGGCCCGTTGCTGAACTCGCAGTCATGCCCCCACCTTACATTGACGAACATCAATGTGTCTGCGTACCGTTCGCATCGACAACCATCGATGCAAGGGAGTTCTGGACCTCGTGAGTACCAAGGCGGCTGCGGTGGAGCCTTCCGCTCCGGTGATGAGGGAGATGTCCTTCACGGACCGGTGGTTGGCGCTGTGGATCCTGCTCGCCATGGCCGTCGGGCTGCTGCTGGGGCGGTTCGTTCCTGGCCTGAACGCTGCGCTGGAGTCGGTGAAGATCGGCGGGATCTCGGTGCCGATCGCGATCGGGCTGCTGGTGATGATGTATCCGGTGCTGGCGAAGGTCCGTTACGACGAGACCCGTCGGATCGGCGCGGACCGGCGTCTGCTGGTCACGTCGCTGGCGCTGAACTGGATCGTCGGCCCAGCACTGATGTTCTCCCTTGCCTGGCTCTTCCTGGCGGACCTGCCGGAATACCGCACGGGCTTGATCATCGTCGGGCTCGCGCGGTGCATCGCGATGGTGTTCGTCTGGAACGACCTGGCCTGTGGCGACCGTGAGGCGGCCGCTGTGCTCGTGGCGCTCAACTCCGTGTTCCAGGTTCTCGCATTCGGGGCGCTGGGCTGGTTCTACCTGCAAGTCCTGCCGTCCTGGCTGGGACTGCCGACGGCCTCAGCGGAGTTCTCGATCGGCACCATCGTGATCAGCGTGCTGGTGTTCCTGGGCATACCGCTCGTAGCCGGGTTCCTCACCCGCCTGATCGGTGAAAGGGTCAAGGGCCGCACCTGGTACGAGGGACGGTTCTTGCCCGAGGTCGGTCCGTGGGCCCTGTACGGGCTGCTGTTCACCATCGTGCTGCTGTTCGCGCTCCAGGGCGAAGCGATCACTACCAGCCCCCTGGACGTCGCGCGCATCGCACTGCCACTGCTGCTGTATTTCACTCTCATGTTCCTGGGCTCACTGTTCCTCGCGCGCGGGGTCGGGCTGAACTACGCGAAGTCGACCACCGTGGCCTTCACCGCCGCGGGCAACAACTTCGAGCTCGCCATCGCCGTCGCCATCGGCACGTTCGGCGTCACCTCCGGGCAGGCGCTGGCAGGAGTCGTCGGCCCCCTGATCGAAGTCCCGGTGCTCGTCGCTCTGGTCTATGTCTCTCTGTGGCTGGGGAAGCGGCTCTTCCCGAACGATGCCACCGTCCCGGCCCGCTGACCGCCTCGCACAGGAGCTCCTGATGACCACCGACCCTCCGACAGTTCTGTTCATCTGCGTGAAGAACGGCGGAAAGTCGCAGATGGCGGCGGCCCTCATGCGCCATCACGCCGGCGAGGCCGTCGAGGTGCACTCGGCGGGAACTCTGCCCGGCACGAAGCTCAACGCGCAGTCGGCCGACGCCATCGCCGAAGCCGGTGCCGACATGTCCGGCGCGACCCCGAAGCCGGTCACCGCAGAACTGCTGCGCAGCGCTGATCGGGTGGTCGTCGTCGGCAGTGAAGCCGTCGTCGAACCTGTCGACGGGATGACGGCACCGATCCTCACCTGGCAGACCGACGAGCCTTCCGAACGCGGCATCGAAGGCATGGAGCGGATGCGTCTCGTGCGCGACGACATCGATGCCCGCGTCCGCGCACTGCTGTCCGAGCTCGCCTAGACCGCAGGCAGGGCGACCGTCGAGGAGTCCGCGCATGCTCACCGGCCCGGTGGGAGTGCGACGCGGCACGCAGCGGCCGGAGGGTCTGCGACGGTGAGGAGCGAGCGCGGGACACCGCCCCGGTGGCAACAGCCAGCCCATCCTTGGCGTTCCCTGCTCAGGCGTCGCATCATGGAGCGATGAGCGAGCAGACTGCAACGGTGCCGACCATCCAGCCGATCCCCGAGGGTCTCGCGGAACGCGCCGCCCTGCTCGGCGGCCCGGAGGGCACGCTGACCGACGAACAGATCCGGGACTTCGTCGCCGAGCAGCTCGCGGGCACCGACTACGACGGCAAGAGCGTCTGCCTGGTCATCCCCGACGGCACCCGCTCCGTGCCGCTGCCCAAGGTGCTGCCCGCCATCCATGACGCGCTCGCCGGCCGCGCCTCCTCGGTGACCGTGCTGATCGCGCTGGGCACCCATGCCGCGATGAGCGAGGAGGCGATCGACAAGCTCCTGGGCTCCACCGAGCGCGGCGCGAAGGCCGCCTATCCCGAATGGACCGTCGTCAACCACGCCTGGGACGACCCGGAGCAGATCGCCGACCTCGGCGAGATCTCCGCCGAGCGCATCGGCGAGCTCACCGGTGGGCTCCTCACCGACGTCCCCATGCGCGTGCAGATCAACAGACTGTGCGTCGAGAGCGACGTGAACCTCATCGTCGGCCCCGTGTTCCCGCACGAGGTCGTGGGCTTCTCCGGTGGCAACAAGTACTTCTTCCCCGGCTGCTCGGTGCACGACGTCATCGACATCTCCCACTGGGTGGGTGCGCTCATCACCGCCAGCCGCATCATCGGCGCTCTCGGCATCACCCCGGTGCGCCAGCTCGTCGACGCCGCGAGCGACCTCATCGATGCCGAGAAATACTGCCTCACCATGGACGTCAAGGAGGGCGGAGCGGACCTCGGCGCGATCGCCTACGGCGATCCCCAGGCCGCCTGGGCCGCCTGCGCGAAGATCTCCGCGCTCACGCACATCACGTACGTCGACAAGCCCTACCAGCGGATCGTCGCGCTGGTCCCGGAGATGTACGAGGACATCTGGACCGGCGCCAAGGGCTTCTACAAATCCGAGCCCGTGTGCGCCGACGGCGGCGAGGTCATCCTCTACGCCCCGCACATCACCGAGGTCGCCGCCATGCACCCGGGCCTGCGCGACATCGGCTATCACAACATCGAGTACTTCACGAAGCAGTGGGACCGGTTCAAGGACCACCCTTGGGGCGAGCTCGCCCATTCCACGCACGTCACCGGGCTGGGCACCTACGATCCCGCGACCGGCGAGGAGAAGCAGCGCGTCAAGCGCTCCTTCGCGACCTCCATCCCGCCCGAGGTGTGCGCCGAGTACAACGTGCCCTACATCGACCCCGCCTCCCTCGACCTCGAGGCGCTGCGGGCCGACCCCGACACCCTCGTCATCGACCACGCCGGCGAAGTGCTCTTCCGCCTGGCCACGGAACGTGACGGTGGAGAGGAGCAGGACCTGTGACCACCACCGACCGCCGCACCGGCCACCTCACCCTTGCGACCACCCCGTCGGCCCCGGACTCCCCACCGGCTGCCGACCCCTCCACGCGAACCGCATCGCTGTTCACCCCCGGGCGCCCCTCCTTCGAGGTCACCGAGATGACCGTCGCGGCGCTCGGCGGAGAGGAGCTCGCGCTCGCCGACGAGGTCTCCGCGCAGCTCGAGGGCGTCCAGCGCCTCGGCGTCGCCTACTCCGGCGGCGTCGACTCCGCGACCCTCCTGGCCCTGGCCGTCCGCGCGCTCGGCGCCGAGAACGTGGTGGCGCTGCTGGGCGTCTCCCCGTCCCTCGCCCGTCGGGAACGCCGCCTCGCCCACGAGGTCGCCGCCGTGATCGGCGCCGACGTGGTCGAGGTCCACACCCACGAGGGCGAGAACCCCGACTACCAGAAGAACGACGGCACTCGCTGCTTCCACTGCAAGAACGAGCTGTTCACCCGCATCGGGGACGAGATCGTCGGCGCCCACCAGCTCGACGCCGTCGCCTACGGGGAGAACGCCGACGACGCCACCCGGCACGACCGTCCCGGCGCCGGCGCCGCCACCCGCCACCAGGTGCTGCGGCCCCTGTCGACCGTCGGCGTCACCAAGCAGCAGGTGCGCAGCATCGCCAGGGCCCTCTCGCTGCCCGTCGCCGACAAGCCCGCCGCGCCGTGCCTGGCCTCCCGGGTCCCCTTCGGGCAGAGCGTCACCCCCGAGAAGCTGCGCCAGATCGACGATCTCGAGGACGCCGTGTACGAGCAGGGCTTCAGCGACTGCCGGGTGCGCCATCACGGCGAGGTGGGGCGCATCGAACTGCCCACCGACGAGCTTGCACGCGCCATGGAGCCGCAGATCCGCGCCGCCCTTGTCGCCGCCGGCAAGGAGACGGGCTTCTCGCACGTCACCATCGACCTCGACGGCATCCGCTCGGGCCTGTTCTCCCTGCAGATCCTCAACTCCAGCAGCCGTGGCTGAGAGCGCTCCGGGACCGGACGGGCGTCCCGTTCCGGACGGTGGAGCGGCCGACGGGCAGATCGAGGGCGTCCTCGAGCTCGACCTGGACCGGACCCGTCGGCGCGGCGCCCCCGAGGCCGTGCTGTGCGACGCCAAGAGCGTGGACCAGGTGGCCTCGATCGCCGAGGAGTACGCCCGGCTGGCCGCGGCCGGGTGGGAGGACCTCGGGCCGGTGCTGTTCACGCGTGCCGATCCGGCCCGCGCCGAGGCGGCCCTCGCCGCCCTGCCGGGTGCCTTCCACGATGCGGACGCCCGCCTGCTCGCCTGGCCCGCCGAGGCCCCGGAGCCGACGGGAGGCCTGGTCATCGTGGCCTGCGCCGGGACCAGCGACCTGCCCGTGGCCCGCGAGGCCGAGCTGACCGCCCGCTACCTGGGCCGGCCCACGAGGCTTATCGCCGACATCGGCATCGCCGGTCTGCACCGCCTGCTCACCCGCCTCCCCGAGCTGCGCGAGGCGGCCTGCGTGGTGGTCGCCGCCGGCATGGACGGCGCACTGCCCACCGTGGTCGCCGGCCAGATCAGCGCGCCCGTGGTCGCCCTGCCCACGTCGGTGGGCTACGGCGTCGCGCACGGCGGCGTCACCGCGGCGCTCACCATGCTCTCGGCCTGCGCCCCCGGCATCGGCGTGGTGAACATCGACAACGGCTACGGCGCCGGTCACCTCGCCGCCCAGATCGCCCGCTGGGCCCCCGCCGGGGGGGAGTAGCGCTGCGGAGGCCGGGTCGCCGCCAGCGGGAGAGGGCCACGGCGGCCTGCAGATCTATGGATGGGCAGGCCTCGCGCCCCCACAGGGTCGTTGCCGGCCGATGGGCGGCGGAGTCGAGAAGATCGAGGTCCCTGACCGGCCCTGCTCCCAGGTCGTCGATGAGGGTGTGCAGATCGTCTCCGCGGCGTGCGCCGCTCACCTAGCCAACAGGTAAAGTAACAAGCATGCCTTCTCCGTCCGACCCGATGGCCTCCGCGACGTCGGTTCGCCCCGCGCACCGACCCTCCGCCCGCGACGCGATGCTCGACGCCGCCGAGGCGCATCTCGGGGCCGACGGCACGCTGAGCCTGGACTCCGCCGCCCGCGCGGCCGGCGTCACCAAGCCCGGGCTGATGTACCACTTCGCGACGAAGGAGCAGCTGCTCACAGCCATCCTCGACCGCCTCGCCGCCCGCTACGAGCAGGAGATGGCGGAGGCGGTGTCGACGCTGGTGGAGAGGGCGCCCGCTGGGCGCCCTCCGGCGGGGGCCGTGCTCGGCTCCATCGACCGAAGCCCGTCGGACGGTGCCCCCGAGGAGGGACGTCCTGTCGACGCCCAGGCCGGTGCTGGTGCCGGCACCCACGACGCCGTCTTCGCCGAGGCGACCGCGCCGCAGCGCTTCCTGGCCTACCTCGAGTGGGCCGGCCGGGCCTCGCTGAGCTCCGCCGACCTCGTGATCTTCGCGGATCCGAAGCTGCGGGTCGCGCTCACCCAGCGCTGGCAGGAGCAGGTGGATCGCTGGCTCGACGTTCCCGCGGGAACGTCCGTCGGCCTCCGGAGGCGCCTGCTCGCCGTGCGCCTCCTGGCCGACGGCCTCTGGTTCGACCGTGCCAGCGGCTTGCTCGAGACCTCCGCAGAGGAGGCCGTCACGCTGCGGAAGATCGCCGTGGACCTGCTGGGAGGCGACATATGAGTGCCTGGCTCCTGCTGATCGGCGCGATTCTCAGCGAGGTCACCGCCACCCTCTCGCTGCGCGGCGCCCTCGACCATTCCGCGCTCTACGTGGTGGTCGTCGCCGGCTACGCGCTCTCCTTCGGCTTCCTCGCGCTGGTGCTGCGCCGGGGGATGGGTCTGGGAGTCGCCTACGGCATCTGGGCCGCGTGCGGCGTGGTGCTCACGGCCATCCTCTCCGCCCTGCTGTTCGGCGAGGCGTTCACCGTGCTGAAGGCCAGCGGCATCGTGCTGATCGCGGCCGGTGTGGCGGTGGTCGAGATCGGCTCCCACCGCGCCCGCGGAACCGTCGATGCTCGCTCCGACGGCTCCGACGGCTCCGTTGCCGCCGACGCTCCCCACGCCCCGGATGCCCTCGGCGCAGCGGAGCCCGCGCGACGGAGGGAGGACGCATGAGCTGGCTGCTGCTGAGCGGCGCGGTGGTGAGCGAAGTGGTCTCGACGCTCGCGCTGAGGGCCGCCGCGGGCGGCCGACGATCCTGGTACGCCCTGGTCATCGTCGGATACGCCATCGCCTTCGCTCTGCTGTCCGGGTCGCTGCAGGCGGGCATGCCGCTCGGTGTGGCGTATGGGGTCTGGGCCGCGGCCGGGATCGTGCTGACCGCCCTGCTCTCCCGACTGCTGTTCCGGGAGGCCCTCACCCCGGTGATGATGGCCGGAATGGGATTGATCGTCGCCGGGGTGCTGCTCGTCGAGCTCGGAGGGGCCGGCTGAGGGCGGCAGTCCTGCGGGTCTGGCACAGTGGCGGGGGACCGGACCCCTCGCTCGTGGGGGCCCGGCGAGCAGGAGCGGAGGCGACATGACCGGAGCGAACTCGTCCGAGTCCGAACCCGGCACGGGTCGGCAGCTTCCCCCGCGCCGCCGGTTCCTGGTCCCCGCCGTGATCATCGTGGTCGTCGCGCTGCTCATCGCGGCTGTCCTCTGGCTCCGGCCGGGTGGCGAGCAGGGCGGCGGCGACACCGTCAGCACGGCCGGATCCTCCGTCGACGTCTCGGACCTCCCGCCTCCCTCCGAGGTCGCCGTGCCGGACCTCAGCGACGCGGAGTCACGGGACCCCGAGGACCTCCTCGCCGACGGACCGGTCGACGCACCCGTCGTGCTGGTCGTCTTCACCGACTACCAGTGCCCCTACTGCGCCCGCTGGACGCACGACACCCTGCCCGCCCTGCAGGACTACGTCGAGCGCGGAGAGCTGCGCATCGAATGGCGCGACGTGAACGTCTACGGCGAGGACTCCGTGCGCGCCGCCCGCGCGGCCCTCGCCGCGGCCATGCAGGGACGACACGCCGACTATCAGCAGGCGCTCTTCGACGGGGGCGAGATCCGATCGTCCTCACAGCTCAGCGGCGAGGCGCTGATCGAGCTCGCCGACGACCTGGGGCTGGATCCCGTGCAGTTCGCGGAGGACATGCAGTCCGAGCAGGTCGGGAGCACCATCGTCGACAACGCCGCCCGCGGCATCGAGCTGGGCGCCATGACGACCCCGTCGTTCGTCATCGGAGGCACTCCGAGCGTCGGCGCACAGCCCACCGAGGTGTTCACCGACCAGATCGACGAGGCCCTCGAGGAGGCGGACGCCTGACATGGAGATCGGTCTGCTCTCGGCATTCCTCGGCGGGGCCCTCGCCCTGCTCAGCCCGTGCGGAGCCCTCCTGCTGCCCGGGTTCTTCGCCTCGACGGTGACCACGCGCGCCGGGCTCCTCCTGCACGGAGCGGTGTTCTACCTGGGGCTCGTGCTGACGCTCGTCCCGCTCGGCGTCGGCGCCGGAGCACTGGGCACCCTGTTCGTCGCGCACCGCTCGGCGCTCATCGCCGCGACGTCGCTGGTGCTGATCGTGCTCGGCGCGATGCATGCGCTCGGGTTCGGCATCGACCTCGCGCGGATCCTGCCGGGAGCGGACCGCGCGCAGCAGGCGTCCCTGCGCGGCGCCGGCCTGCCGCGCACCTTCCTGCTGGGCGCCGTCGGTGGAGTGGCCGGATTCTGTGCCGGACCGATCCTCGGAGCCGTGCTCACGCTGGCCATGGGGCAGGGGAGCATCCCCCTGGCGGCCGTGCTGCTGGCCGTCTACGGCGCGGGCATGGTCGTTCCCCTGATGGTGCTCGCGGCGCTCTGGGAGCGTGTGGGACCCCGAGCCCGTCGGGTGCTGCGAGGTCGATCGTTCACCGTGCTGGGCCGCACCCTGCACACCACCACCGTTCTCACCGGCGCGGTGATCATCGCCGTCGGGATCCTGTTCTGGGCGACGAACGGACTGGTCACTATGCCCTCTCTGATCCCGACGGCCGTCCTGGCCCGGTGGCAGGAGAGCACTGCGGCGCTGTCCGGCACGGGCCTTCAGATCATCGTGATCCTCGCGCTCGGTGCCCTCGCCCTGGTGCTGTGGTGGCGGGCCGACCGCCGTCGCCGCACGCAGGCAGGGGGCCGACGATGAGGCGCCGCAGCCTCCTCCTGGCCCTCCCGCTGGGTGCGGTCGCTCTCGGCTCGTGCGACCCGAACGCCCCGGCCCCTCCGGAGGACCTGCCGGGCTCCGGCGCGGGCACGGAGTCCGACGGCCGCCCGGACATCGCCGTGGATCCGGAGCCGACCCTCATCGGGGAGTTCGCGGACCCCGTCGACCCCACCACGGTGCGCCTCCCGCTCGAGATGGGCGTGATGATCGTGGTGGACCCCGGGTGGACGGCGATGCCCCAGGTGCTGGACGGGATCTTCCTCGGCTACGAAGAGGGCGGGGACGATGCAGGCGGCGCTGACGGCGAGGACGGCGCGAACGGCGTTGGCGGCGCTGACGGCGGGGATCGGCTCCGCTTCACCGCGCTCGACCAGGACGGCACCGCCCTGTGGTCCGCGCAGCGGCCGCTCAGCTGCACCGGCTTCGCCCTGTCCCGGGATGCCGACGGTCGGGCTGTCGCCGTCCTCACGGACCGGGCGGCCGATGGGGGCGCGGACCCGATGACGACCGCGACCGGCTACGACCTGCGCACCGCCGAGACGCTCTGGGGCCCGGTGGCGGTGCCGGGGCCGCTGGTCGCCCCGGGCCTGATCTTCTCCGCGGCCCCGGAGAGCGACGACGGTGCGCGCATCGCGTTGTCCGCCGGTACGGGGGAGGTGCTCCTGACGGACGACGCGCTCGACGAGGGCCGCCTCCTCGCCGAGCACAGCGGCCTCGTGCTCCATACCGAAGGAGCCGAGCTGGTGGCGCATGACAGTGGGGACGGGGCCGACGGGGCCGACGGAGCGGACGGGGCGGACGGGGCGGACGGGGCGGACGGAACCGACGGCTCCGATCGCTGGCGGCTCGATCTCCCCGAGGGGGTGGACGCCTCGACCGTGCGGGTCGCCGGGCCGGTCGACGATTCCAGGCAGCGGGCGGTGCTCGTCGACGGTGCGCACTCCGGAGTCCTCGTGGACCTCGCCGAGGGTCGCCTCCTCGCCGAGGACGTCTCCGCCGCGGCCTACGATCACGGCCTGGACGTCACGGTCGTGGCCTCCGGGCGACTGGTCCGCGGTCTCGAGGAGGACGGCACCGAGGCCTGGCGGCACGAGGATCCCGAGGAGCTCGTGTTCCTCACTGCGGGGGAGCGGCTCGCCTATGCGCAGCGACCCGAGGAGGGCACGCTGGTCGTGCTGGACACCTCGAAGGGAGAGATGGTCCAGCCCTACGACGCCGACCTCACCGGACTGCTCGCCGTGCCCGAGCTCTTCACCGAGGACGCCGCGACCTCCGTGCACGTCGAGGACACCCGGTATCTCGTGACGACGCGGCTCGACGAGGAGTACGGCATGCGCGGCTGACCGTGTTCGTGCCCGTGCCCGTGCCCGTGCTCATGCCTCGCGGATCTCGCATCGCGCTTTTCGCCCGGCGCCTCGCGTCTCGTGCTCGCACGCTGCGCACCCCACCGCACCCCCGTGGAGTTGCCGCTGGTTGCCCGTGACCCCGGGGTAGGATCATCGCGCACACAGCGGGTGCGAAGGCCGCGTCGGCCCCTGACCGATGCGGGCGGAGCCCCTCATCCGACAGGCATCGCCGAGCAGGCGAGGAGGGAGCCGGCCAGGTGGCGGACAAGCGCGTGACCATCTATGACGTCGCGAAGACGGCAGGGGTGGCCCCGTCGACCGTGTCCCGTGCCTTCTCCCGCCCGGGCCGCGTCAGCGCCTCCACCCACGCGAAGGTGATGGCAGCCGCGAAGGAGCTCGGGTATCGCACCGCCGCCCCGGATTCCCAGGAGCGCGGCGAGCGCCATCACCGCCTGGGCATCGAGATCGCCGACCTCACGAACCCCTACTTCGCCGAGCTCGTCTCCGGCATGCAGGAATCCGCACAGGAGCAGGCCTTCCTGCTTCTGCTGCTGGACACCGTCGAGGACGAGGTGCGCGAGCGCTCGAGCCTCGAGAGCGCGATCCACGTCGTGGACGGCCTCGTGCTGTCGGGGACTCGGCTGTCGGACGCAACCCTGAACCACCTCACCAAGCGGATCCCGCTGGTGGTCCTGAACCGGCGCGTGGCCGGTCTGGATTCGGTGACCCCCGATTACGAGCACGGGATGCAGCAGGCCATGGCGCATCTCGCCGAGAACGGCATCCAGACCGTCACCTATGTCGCCGGTCCCGTGAACTCGTGGTCCGACGGGGAACGCTGGCGCGCCGCGCGCGCTGCGGCCCGCATCCACGGCCTCGCGATCCAGCGCCACGGACCCTTCGCCCCCACCACCGCCGGCGGGGAGCAGGCCTTCGAGGAGCTGCGCGACTCCCTGCCCCACGCCGTGGTCTGCTACAACGACCTGGTCGCGTTCGGTTTCCTGGTCTCCGCCCTGCGCGCCGGCGTGCGGGTGCCCTCCGAGCTCTCCGTCATGGGGCACGACGACATCCCGCTGTCTCGGTTCATCGGCTCGGGCCTGACCACCGTGGTGACCCCGAAGCGTGCCCAGGGCCGCGCCGCCGTGGAGCGCCTGGTGCGCCGCATCGAGAACCCGTCGGCCCATCGCACCCCGGTCGAGGGCTCCCTCCCGGTGCGGCTGGTGCCGCGCGGCACCACCGGGCCGCGCAGGAAGAGCTGAGCACGCGCCACGCCTCCGACGCGGAGGCCCTGATGCGGAGCCACTGACGCGGAGGCTCTGAGAGGCACGCTCTGACGCGGACGCTCTGAGAGGCACGCTCTGACGCGGGGCCTCTGACCTGCTGGATCAGTCGCTCGCGAGTCGATTCTGTCGGCAACCAGTGACAACAGGGCGGCGGCCCGCGCCCCCTCGCGCCATCATGGGGGCATGAGCAACGACGCCTATGTGCCGCACCCTGATCGCCTCCTGCCCTCCGACCCCGCCGTGCGGGACATCGCGCGTGGACTCTATGCCGAGATGAAGGATCAGCCGATCGTCTCGCCTCACGGCCACGTCGATCCCCGCCTGCTGCTCGACGACGAGCCGTTCCGCGACCCGACCTCGCTGTTCATCACCCCGGATCACTACGTGAACCGGCTGATGCACTCCCGCGGCGTGGACCTCGCGGACCTCGGCGTGGGCCGCGGCCCGCTGGACGAGAAGGACTCCCGGACGGCGTGGCGCCTGCTCGCCGAGCACTGGCACGCCTATGCCGGCACCCCCTCGCGCTACTGGATGGAGCACGAGTTCTCCGAGGTCTTCGGCCTGAAGACCGTGCTGAACCCGCGCACCGCCGACGCGATGTACGACGAGCTCGTCGAGAAGCTCGCGCAGCCCGAGTTCCGGCCGCGTGCGCTCTTCGACCAGTTCAAGATCCAGGTCATGGCCACCACCGACGACCCGGTCGACGACCTCGCCCCCCACGCCGCGCTCGCCGCCGACGACGCCTTCACCGGCCGCGTGGTCCCCACCTTCCGCCCGGACAAGTACCTCGAGGCAGGCCGCGCCGACTTCCCCGTGCTCACCGACGCGCTCGGCGAGGCCGCTGGCGTCGACGTCGACACCTACGAGGGCTACCACGAGGCGATGCGCGCCCGCCGCCTCTACTTCCGCGACCACGGCGCCGTCTCCTCGGACCACGCGCACATGGACCCGGGCACCGAGCGCCTGAGCGTCGAGGACGCCCGCCGCCTGTACTCCGCCGCCCGCGCCGGGACGATCCGCTCCGACGAGGCGACCGCGCTGCGCCGTCACCTGCTCGCCGACCAGGCACGCCTCGCGGCCGAGGACGGCCTGGTCATGACCATCCATCCCGCCGTGTACCGCAACCACAGCGAGAGGATGTTCCAGAAATTCGGCCCCGACGTCGGCTTCGACATCCCCGTCGCCGTCGACTTCGTGCACCACGTGGCGCCGATGCTCAACGACGTGGGCCACGACCCGAACTTCCGCACCGTGCTGTTCACGATCGACGAGACCGTGTTCTCCCGCGAGATCGCGCCGCTTGCCGGCGTGTACCCCTCCGTGTTCGCCGGTGCACCCTGGTGGTTCATCGATGCGCCCGACGCTATCCTGCGCTACCGCCGTGCCGTCTCCGAGACCATCGGCTACAGCCGGACCAGCGGTTTCATCGACGACACCCGGGCGTTCTGCTCGATCCCGGCCCGTCACGACATGTCCCGCCGCATGGACGCCACCCACCTGGCGGGCCTGGTCGCCGAGCACCGCATGCGTCTCGAGGACGCCCAGGAGCTCGCCGCCACCCTGCCCGATCAGCAGCCGCGCGAGGTCTTCCGCCTCGGCGCCGCGAACGAGGAGAACAACTGATGACCACCCCCAGCCCGTCCGACGAGGGCCGCCTCGTCCACCTCGGCATCGGCAACTTCGCCCGCGCCCACACCCTGGTCGACACCCAGCGCGCCGGAGGCTGGTCCGTCAGCGCCTTCACCGGCCGCACCGCCGCGATGGCCGACGCCCTGAACGCCCAGAAGGGCCAGTACGGCCTGATCGTGCGCGGCGCCGAGGACGATGAGGTCAGCATCATCGACGTCATCGACGAGGTCTACCCGGCCGACGACGTCGACGCCCTCGTGCGCCTGGTCGCCGATCCCTTCACCGCCGTGGTCACCCTGACCATCACCGAGAAGGGCTACGCCGCCGGCAACGACCCCGCGACCTCCGCCCCCGCCCGCCTGGCGCTGGGCCTGAAGGCCCGCCGCGAGGCCGGCGTCACCGAGCCCATCGCCCTGGTCTCCTGCGACAACCTCACCGGCAACGGCGACGTGCTGCGCGAGGCCGTGCTCGCCGCGGCAGACGAGGACACCCGCGCCTGGTTCCCGGATCACGTCGACGTCATCTCCACCATGGTCGACCGGATCACCCCCTCGGCCGCCGAGGGCGCCGCCGCGCTCGTGCAGGAGCGCACGGGCCTGGTCGACACCGTCCCCGTCGTCACCGAGCCCTTCACCGAGTGGGTCGTCGAGGACCGCTTCCGCGGCCGTCGCCCCGCCTGGGAGAAGGCCGGCGTGCAGTTCACCGACGACATCGAGCTGCACGAGCTGCGCAAGCTGCGCCTGCTCAACGGCGCCCACACCCTCATGGCCTACGCCGGGCAGGTCGCCGGCGTGGAGCGCGTGGACGAGGCCATCGGCCACCGCGAGGTGCGCGCCTTGGTCGAGCAGCTGTGGAGCGAGGCCCGCGCCACGCTGGACCTCCCCGCCGCCGACCTCGACGCCTACACCGCGGCCCTCGAGGAGCGCTTCCGCAACCCGCGTCTCGCGGACAACCTCATCCGCATCGCCGCCGACGGCTCCGCCAAGCTGCCCGTGCGCGCCCTGCCCGTGATCGCCGAGCTCGGCGGCCCGGACAAGGCCCCCGGCGAGGTCGCGGCCGTCGCCGCCTGGACCGCCTGGGTCACAGACCGCGTGCGCGCCGGCGACGAGGTCAAGGACCCGAAGGCCGACGCCATCGCGACCGCTGCGGCGATCGAGGATCCGACGCAGCGCGTCACCGCCCTGCTCGCCCTGCTCGACGTGCCCGCCGGTGACCCCCTCGTCGCCGCCGTCGCCGCCCAGGAGCGTCGCCTGCCCCGCCCCTGATCTGAGGGCGGTGGGACCACACCCGCCCGTGATCTGGCGGTGGTGGGTCCACGCCGACGCTGAAACGCGTGTCCGCGCACGGGCCCGGCCCGTCGCTCGGTCTCACCGTGCCGACATGGTCTGGCGCGTCGGATGGCGGTGGGCTATCCGACGCGCCAGGCAGTCTCGCCGGGCGTCGGTGCGCGATCGGCCCACCCCGTCGCGTGGTCAGGGGGCCTCGGGCACCGTGACGATGCGGTTCTGGTAGGCCCACACCACGGCCTGCAGGCGCGAGCGGACCCCGAGCTTGGGCAGCATGCGCGCCACATGGGACTTCACGGTGGTGATCTCGACGACCAGCTCGTGGGCGATCTCTTCGTTGGACATGCCCTGGGCGAGCAGCCCCAGGATCTCCAGCTCGCGGGTGGTGAGCAGCCCGTCGGCTCCCTGGACGGTCACCGGCTGCAGGCTGCGGCGCTGCACGAACTCGGCGAGGATTCTCCGGGTGAGGGTCTGGTCGAGGGTGCCCTGACCGGCGGCGACCTGCTGCACGGCGCGCACGATGACCTCGGGATCGGCATCCTTGAGGAGGAACCCGGCGGCGCCCGCCTCCAGCGCCCCGAAGACGTAGTCGTCGAGGTCGAAGGTGGTCAGGATCAGCACCGGGATCGGGGGGTCCAGGGCCGTGAGCTCCCGGGTGGCCTCGATGCCGTCGAGGACCGGCATGCGGATGTCCAGGCAGGCCACGTCGGGGCGCAGCTCGCACGCGAGATCCACCGCCTCGCGACCGTCGGCCGCGGTGGCGACCACCTCGAGGTCGGGCTCGGTGCCGAGCAGGCCGGAGAGGCCGGCACGCACCAGCGGCTGGTCGTCGGCGATCAGGAGTCGGATCATCGGGTGCGTGCCCTCCCTGTCGGGACGGTCGGCGGCCCCGGCGAGGTCGATGGTTCCGGTGTGTTCGATGGCCCCGGTGCTTTCGGTGGCCCCGGTGTGTTCGATGGCCCCGGGGCGGTCGAGGTGGTCGAGGTGCCGACGCGGTCGCGGGGGATGCTCAGGCGCACCAGCCAACCGCCGTCGGCCGTGGGGCCGTGCTCCAGCCGCGCGCCGATCAGGTCGGCGCGCTCGCGCATCCCGGCCAGTCCGTACCCTCCGACGCTCGCGGCCCCGGAGGGCGGGGAAGCGGTGGGGACGGTGTTGGTCGGGACTGGGCCGGGTGGGACCGCGTCGCTCGGGACGGTGCCGTTCGTGCTGGAACCGTCCGGGCTCGGGCCGCCGATGCCGTCGTTCCGGACGGTGATCACGAGCCTGGCGGGATCGGCGTCTTCCACGGTGACCAGGCATGAGGTGCCTGGCGCATGCATGGCGGCATTGGTCAGAGACTCCTGGATCATCCGATACGCGACGAGCTGGGACAGCGGGCCGACGCCGTCCCCGAGCGCGCGACCGTCGGCCGGCACGTGCTGCTCGAGACGCACGTGCATCCCGGCGTCGGCGCGGGCCGCGATCAGCTCCGGGACTGTCGCCAGGGTCGTCACGGACCGCTCCGCCGGTTCCCCGCCGCGCAGAAGGCCCACCACCCGGCGGATGTCGTCGAGCACCGAGCGGGTCTGGCTGCGCACCTGACGGACCGACTCGTGCGCGGCCTGCGGATCCGTCTCGATCTGCCGGTCCGCGGCCGCCGCCACGACCGCGATCCCCGAGAGGTGGTGGGCGGCGATGTCGTGCAGCTCGCGGGCCATCGCCGCGCGCTCCTCGGAGGCGGCAGCGCGGGTCAGGGCCTCGCGCTCACGACCCGCGGCGTCCCGTTCCCGCTCCAGCGCCTCGCGCTCCCGGCCGAGCGCCACGGACTCCTTGCGCTGCGCCTCGCGAGCCGTGCGGATCGACGCCAGCGCGAGCGCGACCAGGGCCGTGATGCCCACGATGCCCAGGCCCTGCACGAGCGCCTCGGCGAGGACGCCGGGCATCGTGCTGAGCCCGCTGCGCAGACCGTTCAGGAGCGTGCCGAGAGCGACCGCGAGCGCGGCCACGGGCAGCACCAGGCGCATTTCCGGCCACGGTCTGCGCGGCGCCGCGACGAACACGGCCACCAGCACCGGGATATGGGAGAGGGTGTACGCCACGCCGGGGGCCGGCGCGGCCAGGACGAGCGCGAGAGCGGTGACGACCAGCAGGGTCGTGCGCGGTGCGCGTCGCAGTCCCAGCAGCGTGGCGCACTGGAGGGTGAGCGTGGACGCGACTGCCCACCAGAGCGGGGAGCCGACGGGGGTCATGAGCGCCGGGAGACCGCCGTCGGCCGCTGTGCCCGCGCCGCCTGTGGGACCGGCGTCGGCCGCCGCGACGGCGGGGAGGACGACCAGGAGGGCGAGGGCCACCACCCAGCAGACCAGGGCGGTCGTGAGGGCGACCGCCCTGGTGGCTCCGGCGTCGGACGTCATGGTCGAGAGCTTAGTGCGGAGATGTCGCCGCTCGGTCCGACGGCGGCTGCGGCGCCGGTGACGGGAACTGACCGTGCGTCGGAGTCGGAGTCGGAGCCAGCGCCGGTGCCGGTGTCGGTGCCGTTGCCGGAGACTGAGCCGGAGAATCCGAGCTGACCGCGTGTGGTCACCAGCAGCGCGGCCGCAGCAATGACCGCGACCACGGTCATCGACTGCAGGGAGGTCTCCGCGTTCAGGGTCGGGAACATCTCGGCGCCCAGCGAGGAGGCGAAGGTGTTGACGCCGGCGTGCATCAGCATCGACAACGGCAGCGACTCCCCGGTGCGGTTGAACACCCAGCTCATGACCACGTTGAAGGCGATGCAGAAGATCACGAACACCACCGGTCGATGCCAGCTGGCGTCCGGCCAGCCGCCCCATTCGGTGAAGAACAGCGGCAGGTGCCACAGGCCCCAGATCGGTCCGAGCACGAACGCCGAGCGCAGCGGACCCATCGTGTGCTGCATGCGGGCCAGGGCGAAGTCGCGCCAACCGGGCTCCTCTGCCAGGCCGGTGGTGATCATCTGGAACAGGAGCAGCGGCACGTAGGCGATGAGCATCATCGTGGAGGGCGCGTGGATCTCACCGCCGGAGTAGAGGACGCCCGCCAGGAGCGTTGCGGCCGGCACCGCGAACAGGGCGATCGCGTACCAGCGCCAGTTCACGTTCCAGCGCAGCAGGCGCCCGGCCCAGCGTCGCAGGCCGGCTCGTCCGTCGACGATCGCGGTGACCAGCAGCGCGGAGCCGATCGGGCCGAGATAGGCACCGGGCAGCACGCCGAGCAGCTGGCTGCTGCCCAGCAGTGCCGGGAACTCCACGCCCCACAGCCCCAGCCCGTTCAGCGACAGGATGTAGGGCAGCCAGGCCAGCCAGCTCAGGCCGTTGGCGAGGAGGAAGAAGGACAGCAGGGGGTGGCGCCGGATGGCGCCGAGCGGGCCGACGCCACCGCTGCGTGCAGTGGATGTCGCGGCCGGGGGTCGGTCGGTGATGGTCACGGGACTGCCTCTCGTCATGGTCGATGCCCGGGGACTGGGCATGCCTCAACGCTAGATATCCGTGCAGGTGACAGCCAGATCACGAAGGATGAACTGAGCGGGTTCCTCCTAAAGGATGCACGCGGGAACGGCGACGGGGCCGGGAGGGCAGGCTGCCGTCGCTGCTGTCGCTGCTGTCGCTGCTGTCGCTGCTGTCGCTGCTGTCGCTGCTGTCGCTGCTGTCGCTGCCGTCGGGGCAGTCGGAGCAGTCGAGCCTGCATGGTGTGTCGTTGAGGCGGCTCTCACCGACACGCCACGCAGGTTCGACGGCCGGACCCGGCGAAGTAGGCTCAGCGCACCGGATCGGTGCCGGGAGGATCAGCTGTCCGCTGTGGGGCGCCTGCGAGGTCGTGCGGTCGCTAGGGCGTGAGGGCGCGAGGGCGCGCGGTCGCACGGTCGCACCGTCACCAGGCCGCGCGGCCGCTCGGCCATGCGCACGGCCTGTCGGGCCTCAGGCCAGGTCGGCGAGCTTCTCGAAGCGCTCGAGACGCTCCCGGTAGTACTCGGTGTGCGCGGCGACGGGCTCGACGCGGCGGAGCACGGGCACCTCGGCGACCCTCGTGTCGGGGGAGGCCTGCTCGAGGGCCATCACGGCGGAGCCGCGCATCGTGGAGCGGGACACCGCGACGTGGTCGATCGGCGCGCCGAGGGCGTCGGAGAGCAGGTGCAGCCAGGCGGGGATCGCCTCGGTCATGCCGCCGGAGAGCACGATCCGCTCGGGGTCGCCGCCGGCCTCGCGCATCTGGTCGGCGATGCGCAGGAACGACAGGGCCACGCCCTCCATCGCGCCGCGCAGCATGTCCTCGGCGGTGGTGGAGGCGCCCACGTTCGCGAACAGCGCCCGCGAGGAGCCGCGCCACTTGGTGCCGCGCTCGCCCGAGAAGAACGGGACGACCAGCGGGGTTCCCGCTGTCGGGGCGGCGGAGAACAGGGACTTCGTGTCGGTCTCGGCGATCTCGAAGGGGATGTCGAGCTCGTTGCGCGCCCAGTCCAGCACGCGCCCGCAGTCGCTCATCGCGGAGCCGACGAGGGTGCGCCGCGCGTCGAAGCGGTAGGCCCACAGGCCGCTGGGGAGGGCGGGGATCTCGGTGTCCAGGAGCTGGCGGATCGCGCCGGAGGTGGCGGTGGAGATGCCCCAGGTGCCCGCACCGAGCGCCCCGATGCCGAGGTTCGCGGCGAGGCCGTCGCCGATCACGGGCAGCCACACGGCGCCCTCGAGCTGCGGGAACTCGGCGGCGAGCGGCGTGCCGGAGATCGGCAGGGCGTCGGAGGGATCCAGTGACTCACCCATCATCGACAGGTCCACGCCCACGGCCTCGAGCAGCTCGGGGATGTACTCACCGGTGCGGCGATCGATCATGCCGGACCAGGCGGCCGACGCCGTGCCCAGAGCGGGCGTGCCCAGCAGCTTGAGGGCCACGTACTCGCCGAGCGCCATGAAGCGGTCGGTGCGGGAGAACACCTCGGGGTGGGCCTCGCGCAGCCAGGTCAGGCGGGGTGCGGTGTACGAGGAGTGCAGGCGGGCGCCGGTGCGCTCGTGCAGGTCCGCGACGTCGAGCGTCGCGGCGAGGGCATCGACCTGGGCGTGGCAGCGGGTATCGGCGTAGGTGATGCAGGGGGTGATCGCGGCGCCGGCCTCGTCGACCGCCACGAGCGAGGAGGCGAAGGTGTCGAAGCCGATGCCGCGCACCTCGCCGGGCAGCTCGCCGTCGAGCACCACGGCCAGCGCGTCGCGGATCTCCTGGACGATCTGGTCGGCGTCGATCGTGCTGGTGCCGTCGTCGGCGACGGTGAAGGAGTGCGCTTCCTTGTGATGGCGCGTGCCGACCTCGCGTCCGCTGACGTCGTACACGGCGGCACGGGTGCCGCCGGAGCCGATGTCGATCCCGACGACCAGAGGTCCCTGGGCGTCGTCGGCGGAAATGTTGAAGCGAGGCATGGCTGTCTCCTGCGGTTCGGATGAGTCACCTACGCTCCGTCGAGCACCGATGCGAGAGCGTGCGGCGTCGTACCAGCATACGAGCAGGCCGACGAGGCGTCAGCGGTGCGCCACCGGTTGCCACCGCCGGTGCCCACCGCCCGTGCCCACAGCCCGCCACCGCCGGCGCCCACAGTCCCGCGCCCACAGCCCGCCACCGTCCGCGTCCGCTGCCCGCGACAGTGCCGCCAGTGCGCGCTGTGCCTCCACGTGGGGAAGCCCAGCGTGCACTGGCGTCTGCGATCCGGCGGGCGACCGACAGCCGGGGGCCGTGGACGGGCATTGGGGCCGGCAGCCCGGGTGCGACTACTCGAGCACGGACTGCCCCAGGTACTCGCCCTCGGCGCAGCCCGGCGGGATCGCGAACACGGCCGAGCCGATGGGGGTGGTCCACTCGTTGAGCAGGTCCAGCTCGGCGAGGCGTCGCTGGATCGGGAGGAACTGCCCGGCCAGATCCGCCTGGAACGCGACGAACAGCTGCCCCGACTCCGAGATCGCCGAGGACCCCGCCGGCGGGGCCACGTCGTAGTTGTACGGCCGGCGGTAGATCTCCTGATGCTCGCCGTCGTCGACCCCGCGAGCACGACGCATGTGCGCGAACTCGGGGATCACGGCGAAGCCGTGGGCGGAGACCTTCTCGAAGTCGGCGTGCGAGAACTCGGTGCCGCCGCTCAGCGGTGCCCCGTCGCCCAGCCGGGTCCCGGTGGCCTGCTCGCGGGCGGTGCGATCGGCCTCGTCCCAGCCGTCCATGTCCATCCGGATCCGCCGGATCACCATCGACGTGCCGCCGGCGAAGGGGCCCTCGTCGATCCATACCACCTTCGCGAAGTGCTCGCCGCCCAGCTGCGGGTTCGCGCTGCCGTCGACCTGCCCGAACAGGTTCCGCATCGTGGTGCCCGGGGCCTGGATGCCGGGGGAGCGGCGGAACCCCCGCTGCACCCAGCGCACCCTGGTGAAGGACCGGGCGTCCTTGAGCAGCATCCGTGCCGCATGGGACACGGTCAGCGGATCCTCGGCGGCGATCTGCAGCAGCAGGTCCCCGTCGGTGAACTGCTCGTCGAGCTCGTCGATCTCGAAGGCCGGCAGCGGGGCGAGCCAGCTGGGCGCCTCCCGCTGAGCCCTCTCCAGCAGCCGCGGGCCGAAGCCCACCGTGACGGTCAGCGAGGCCGGTTCGGCGGCCAGCTCCGGTTCGGTGTCCGCGAGGGCCGCGCGACCCTGCGTGAGGCGCGCGGCGTCATCCGTCAGCAGGCGCAGCAGCCGCAGGATGCCCTCCCGGTCCACCTCGTCGTGCAGGTCGAGTGCGAGGAACGTCGCCGAGGCGGGGGCGGGTGTCTCGACCCCTGCCTGGTGGGCGCCGTAGAACGGCACGGAGGCACCGCCCTGCGGCGCCGGTTCCGCCGACGCCAGCGCTCCGGGCGATGCGCTGGCCGGCGGACCATCCCGCACCGCCCGGTCCAGGCCGATCGCGGCCGCGCCGACACCGAGCACCCCGGCGCCGGCGGTGCCCGCCCGCAGCAGCTGTCGCCTGCCCGGGCGCGAGGGTCCCTGCGCCGAGGAGGTCACTTGTGCCCCTCGTGCTCGCCGCCGCCGCCGCCGTCGGAGGCCATGCCCGACATGCCTTCGTGGTCAGCCTCCTCCTCGTCGTCCTCACCGGGCGCGTAGTGCTCCTGGGCCCCGGAGAAGTCCTTGACTGTCGCGGTGAAGGGGTGCTCGGTGCCCTCGGAGAACACCAGGGTCAGCTCGAGCGTGTCACCGGGCTGAAGCGGCTTGGGGAGGTCCATGAGCATGATGTGGTCGCCGCCGGGCTCGAGCACGAGGTCTTCCCCGGCGGGCAGGGGGAAGCCGCCGTCCTTCTCCTGCATGCTCATCCCGCCGGAGCCGTCGGAGGTGGTCTCGTGCAGCTGCACCATGTCGGTCGCGGGCGTGGTGACCGCGGTCAGCACGAGGTCGGCGTCCGTGCCGTTGGTGATGGTGCCGAAAGCGGCGGTCATGCCCTCGTCGGCGGCTTTCACCCAGGGGTCCGTGACCGAGATCGCGCCCGACCCCGCGGCGGCGCCCCCGTCCGAAGCGGCGCCGGCCCCCTCCTCGGAGGCGGCCGAGCCGCCGTCGGCCCCTGCGCTGCAGGCAGCCAGGGGGAGCGCGAGCAGGGAGGCGAGGGCCGCGCGACGGGGCAGCACGACGGAGCGGGCAGGGATGCGGGTGGTGCGAGTGGTGCTGGTGGTACGGGAGATGCGGAACATGAGAGGTCCTCTCGGAAGGGCGCGGGAGCGGCCGCGGGCACGCCGGGGCGTGGGCGGGCTGGAGCGCGGGGAACCGACCCGGGCGAAGGAGCCGGGGCCGGGTGATCGACCGAAGGGCCGTCTAAGCGGCGACGCGGGGCGTCGGCGGGGCTCAGGCGGCCAGGACCAGGGGCGGACCGCGCCGCAGCTGGGGCGAGAGGACGGCGCGCCGCCGCGGGCGCACCGGGACGGCGACGGGCAGGACCCGCGCCGGGGCGGGCAGCACGAGGGTCGGGGCCGACGACGGCACCCGACGCCGAGCAAGGACGTCGAGCAGCCGGGCGGCCAGGGCGAAGGACCCCATGACCATCGACTCGCCACGATGCAGCACCAGGGCCGTGACCACCGCGGCGATCACGTGCCACAGGAGCATCTGCAGATCGCCGCCGCTGCCGTGCAGGGCGTGCTCGGCAGCAGGGCCCACCCCCTGCGACCCGTCGTGCGCGGCGTGCGGGAGGCTGTCTGCGGCGGCTGAGGTGCTGGAATGTGTGGCGCCGGAGTGCGAGGCACCGGAATGCGAGGCGCCGTGTCCGAGATGCGAACCGGGCGGGTCGACGAGATGCACGGACGGATCACTCGGCGTGCCGGCCATGAACAGCCCATGGAAGAGGGCCTGGCTGGCCAGCACGGCGGTGAGCATGCGTGGCAGGGAGAACCGGGTGCCGGCCAGGACCGTGCAGGCCGCGACGGACAGCCACCACGGCAGCGCGATCCCGAGCCACGACGGCATCGCGCCGCCGCCCACCAGGTGTCCGCCGAGGGCGACCAGGGTGGCGAGCGTCGCGGCGGCGCTCCCGCGCAGCAGGCGCAGGGGGGATCGGCTGGACGTCACGACCTCTATTCTGCCCCTTCTCCGCGGGGGTCCTCAGCGGGGCCGGGGTGAACCGTTCCCGAGGCGGTCGAGATCGAGGTCCGGGACCACCATCACGGGGCACTCGGCGCGCTGCAGCACGGACCGCGAGACGGATCCCAGCAGGGCGCTCGCGATCCGGCCGTGCCCGCGGGTGCCGACGACCACCAGCTGCGCCCCGGTGGAGTGGTCCAGCAGTTCGGTGGCGGGGTCGGCCAGCTCGGCCTCGTAGGTGATCACCGAGCCGGGGAAGTGACCGCGCAGTCGGTCTGCGAAGGTCTCCAGCTCGTCCGTGAGCTGCTCGAGCTGCTGGTCGATGACGGACTGCTCGGGGACCATCGCCGCGTACCAGACGCCCCACGACTCCGGCGGCGGCATCGTCATCACCAGGTGCAGGGGCGCGCCGCGCTGGTGCGCCGCCTGGGCCGCGAGGAGCGCCGCGACATCGCTGCGCTCGGAGCGGTCCACCCCGGCCACGACAGGTGAGTCATCGGCGATCGGGGCGAAGCGTGCGGCCCCTTCACCGGTGCCGATCTCATACTGGCGCGGGACGACGACCGTGGGGCAATGGGCGTGGGCGGGCAGCGCCGAGGACACCGAGCCCAGGAGGCGGCCGACGAATCCACCCCGTCCGCGGGCGCCCACGACAGCGAGCTGCGCCCGCGAGGACTGGTGCACGAGCGCTCCGGCGGCATCGCCCTCCGCGGTGCAGAAGTCGACCTCGCCGGGATAGCCGCGCAGCTCCTCCCGCGCTCCCTCGAGCACGCCCTGCGCCGCCGTCTCGCGGACGGCATCGTCCGGGGGAGAGGGCAAGGAGGCGAGATTCGCGTAGATCATCGACGATTCCGTGTACGCGGTCAGCACCGTCAGGTGGCAGTCGAGGCGCTGGGCGGCCCGCGCCGCGTAGTGCAGGGCCTGGATCGACTGGTCGGAGCCGTCGAACCCGACGAGGACCCCGAGCGGGCGGTCAGCTGGGTCATAGGGGAAGGGAGCTCCCGAGGTGCGGTCGTCGTCATCCATCACACAGCCTCCTGCGCCCGGGGGCTCTGGGTGACCGACGACGGTGCCCCCGAACTCGAAGCCATCGCCGATACCTCCATCGTAGGCGCGTGGGGTCCGGTGGGCAGGGGCGAAGGTCCCTGGAGCGGGGCGGGACGGGCGGTGCGGGTCGCGGCAGTGCGGGTCGGGTTGGGGCGTGGCAGGGCGCGCGGCGGGAGGTCTACGCTCGGAGCGTGGATCTCCTCTTCACGGCGACGACGATCGAATGGCGCGGCCCCGCGCCATTCGTGTTCGCCCGCGTGCCCGAGGAGGAGGCGGACGCGATCGCCTCCATCGCCCGGGAGGCCACGTACGGCTGGGGCTGCATCCCGGTCGCCGTCCGCATCGGCGATACCGACTTCAGCACCTCGCTCTTCCCGCGGAACGGGGGCTATCTCGTGCCCGTGAAGGTCGCGGTGCAGCGCGCCGAACAGGTCGAGGTGGGCGACGAGATCGAGGTCGAGCTGCACCTCGAAGCGCGCTGATCCGGCCCCTGCTGTGCAGGCCAAGACCTAGGCCAGGGCCAGGGTCGCGGTCTCGGGTGGGTCAGACGGTCGGCTGGTCGGGCAGGTCGAGCTCCTCGGCGTAGCGGTCGCGCAGCTGCGACCAGCCGTGTTCGAGCGCGTCCCTGCCCACGATCCGGGCCTGGTCGACGCCGTCGAGGCGCGCGTCGAGCACCCCGAGGCACACCTGCCAGCCGGCGATGTAGGTCGGCGCGTACTGCGGTGCGGTCAGCTTCATCAGGAGCGTCACCCGGGCCTCGTCGACCAGCCACTCGAGGATGTCGTCGCCCCAGCGATGGGTCAGGGCGTGCTCGCCGGCGGTGGCCAGGACGTCGACGGAGACCGGATCGTCCTCGGGGTTCTCACGGCTCAGCACCGGTCCGGTCTCGGTGAGCGCGCGCTCGGGGACGATCGGGGACCAGGTGACCAGGAGCTCCGGGTCGGTGAGGTGCGCCCAGATCTGCTCGGCGGTGCCGGAGAGGTCGGCCTCGAGCACCACGGCGTCCTCGGTGAGGTCCACGGCGACGGGGAGGTCGGCGATGCGCTGGTCGATGCTGAGCTCGTTCACGGGGTTCTCCTTCCGGGCACCGCGGCGGCTGCGGCGATGCGGGCGACGTCCCGCCATTGTCCACCCCTGGTGGGTGGCTCGGACGGGGACCGAGGTCAGATCTGGGCGGGCTCGGGTGAGGTGCTGCGGACCTGAGCCCGGGGGCGGGTCTCCGTCTCGAGGAGATGCGTGACGCCCGGGATCTCGGCGGCGCGCTTGGCGGCGACGGCGTGGATCCTCTGGACGATGTGCTGCGCGGCCGGGTTCCTGGCGATGGTGCGGCGCACCTGGACCCGGAGCCGGCGGCGTGGAGCCGGTGGAGCCAGCGGGATCGCCACGATGTCGGGGCGCATGTTCTGCGCGATCACCGAGGGCTGCACGCTCACATAGTCGCCCGTGGCGACGAAGCCGAGAACGGTGGGGAAGTCATTGGGGTTCACATCGACGCACGGGGAGAACCCGGCGGCTCGGCAGGCGGCGCCGATGCGGTCGAACCAGAACGAGTCGATCGGGTCGTCGGTCACCCAGGACTCCTCGGCCAGGTCCTTGAGGTGAATCGTCGATCGTGCCGCGAGCGGATGGCCCGCGCTCACGAGCGCGACGTACCCCTCCTCGAGGATCTCGTGGATCTCCCAGTCGACGGATTCGATGGGGCCCGTGCCCTCGCCGACGACGATGTCCATGCCGGCTTCGGCGAGATCCTCACAGCTGCAGTCCCTCAGAGCGAGCTCGAGCCCCAGGTCGGGGTAGGTGCGCCGCACGTCCTGGGCGAGCTCGGGGATCCAGGTCGCCGCGATCGACGTCGCGTAGCCGAGGCGCAGTGTGCCGGTGCGGCCGGATCGCAGATCCTTCACGGTGCGCTCGAGTGCGCGGAGCGCGTCGAGCGCCGGTCCGGCTTCGGCGGCGATGAGCCGGGCGTGGGCGGTGACGGTGATGCCGCGCCCGGATCGTTCGATCAGCTCGAGACCGGTCTCGCGACGCAGGTTCGTGAGGTGCTGGCTGACCGCCGACGGGGTGTAGCCGAGCGCCTCGGCGCTGGCACGGATGCTGCCGGTCTCGACGACGGAGCGCAGCACGCGGAGCTTGAGAGGATCGAGCATGACCCGACCCTACATCTGTTCAGTTCGACTGAACAGAGCGGAGCGAATCATCGCTTGTCCTTACGGGAGGGCGGGCGCAGGATCAGACCATGTCCTCCGCACTGATCGGCCTCGCCCTCATCCTCCTCATCGCCGTCGTCACCGTCGCCCTCGGGGCGCTCACGCGTCTGCTCGCCGCCCGGATCGTCGGCCCGCGCTCGCCGTCCGACGCCCCGCTCACCCCGCTCGAGCGCATCGCCCTGGGCAACGAGATCATCGCCCGCGACCTCCAGCCCGACGACACCCACCCGATCGCCCGCACCGCATCGCGCGATGCTCGGGCCGGGTGGGCCGACGGGCCGGTTCAGCGCCAGGACCTCGCGGTCCGATATCCCGAGATCGCCGCCCACGCCCTGCGCTGAGTTGTGGGGGACGGACTGGTCTCGCCTGCCGCGCCCCCTCACTGCTGCGCTGCCGAGTTGCCCATCTGCTGCGCTGGCGCACTGCTGATCTCCTGATTCGCCGCGCTTCCCCGCCCCGCCGCCGTCGTTCCTCGGCGGCCCGCTCAGTCGGCGGTGGTGTGGGCCGTGAGCGCATAGCCCTCGGGGCCGATGAAGGCGACCATCCGTCCGAACGGGGAGTCCGTCGGGGCGCCGAGGATCTGGACGTCGGCCGCGAGGAGCCGGTCGTGCAGCGCGTCCGCGTCGTCGACGCCGAACCACATGGCGACCCCGACGCCGGGGCGTGGGGAGGCGGCGTCGAGGTCGACCCCTGGCAGCGGCTCGCGCACGGCGAAGGGGATCGGCGCGGTGTCGAACACGATCGCCCCGGGAGGGCCCGCGGGGGCGCGTGTCATGCCCAGGTGCTGCTCGAAGAACTGGGCGGCGGCCTCGAGGTCGCGCACCTGGAGGGCGAGGAAGTCGGGTCCGGTGGTGGTCATGGGGTCCTCCTGGGATCGGAACTCCTGTATGTCAGGACCCTTACATTGAACGTCGGCCGACGGGGTATGTCAAGATGCTGATATGCAGACTCCGGACCCGTCCCGTGCCGACTCCGCTCGTGATGTCGAGGGCGAACGTGACGCCGACTCCGTGAGTGACGCTCGCTCCGCTGGTGACGCCGAGGGCGCTGCCGGCGCCGACGACTCCGACCTCGCCCGCCGCCTCGGCTACGTGCTCAAGCAGGCGCAGTCCGCCCTGCGCTCTCGCATGGATGGGGCGCTGAGGCCCCTCGGGCTCACCGTTCCGCAGTACGCGTGCCTCGAGCTCCTGGCCTCCGGGCCGCTCACCAATGCCGAGCTCGCCCGGGGCGCCTTCGTCACCGCGCAGTCGATGAACTCCGTGGTGACGTCGCTGCAGGAGCGGGGCCTCGTGGCGCGCGAGGACGTCGCCCCGAGCGGCCGGCGCCGCCCCGCCGAGCTCACCGAGTCGGGTCGCGCACTGCTCGCCGAGGCCGACGGGTCGGTGCGCCGGATCGAGGCGCAGATGATCGAGGCGATCGCGGGACGGGACGCCGATCGCCTGGTCGACGACCTCTCCGCGATCGCCGAGCACCTGCCGTCGGCCGACCAGGGCTGAGCGGGGCCGCCGCGAGCCGTCCGAGCTGTCGAGCCGTCGGCGTCGCGCAGACGGCCGGCCACCCGCGCGGAGGGGTCCGCACGGGTGGCCGGCACCGGTGTGATCGGGTCAATCCAGCAGGTCAGATCCGTAGGTCAGAGCAGCAAGTCGGACCAGCAGGTCAGCCCTTCGGGCGCCCGAAGCGCGGCGCAGGCAGCGGAGGCGCGGTCGAGGCCGGGGTCTGCGCGAGCAGGTCGAGGGCCTCGGTGATGCTGCGCTCGAGCTGCGGGTCCTGGCCGCCCACCCACGCGTTCGGCGGCAGCGGCACCTCGATGTCGGGATCCACGCCGTAGTTCTCGATCTCCCAGTCCACGCCCTCGAACCAGCTGGCGTACTTCGGCTGGGTGACGCCGGTGCCGTCGACGAGGTCATAGCGGCCGTCGATGCCGATCACGCCGCCCCAGGTGCGGGTGCCGATCACGGGCCCGATCTTCATCGCCTTGGAGACGGCGTTGACGATGTCGCCGTCCGATCCCGCCTCCTGGTTGGTCACCAGCACCACCGCGCCGCGCGGGGCGAACTGCGGGTAGGTGCCGGGCGTCTCGTGGCGCGGGTAGTCCCAGGAGAGCACACGCCGTGCGAGCCGGTCGGTGACCAGCTGCGAGGTGTGGCCGCCGCTGTTGTAGCGCACGTCCACCACGAGGCCCTCCTTGGTGGTGGCCTCGCGCAGGTCACGGTGCATCTGCGCCCAGCCGGAGGAGACCATGTCCGGAATGTGCAGGTAGCCGAGGCGGCCGTCCGAGAGCTCCTCGACCAGCGCGCGGCGCGAGGCGACCCACGCCTGGTAGCGCAGCGCGGAGTCGTCGGGCAGCGGGGTCACGGCGACCCGCCGCTCCACGCCGTCCCGCTCGAGCACCAGCTCGGTGGGGGTGTTCGCCGAGCCGACCAGCTGGCCCTGCACGCCGGTCCCGGCCTCACCCATCTCCCGGCCGTCCACGCGCACGATCGCGTCGCCCACCTCGGCGGCCACGCCGGGGGCGAGCAGCGGGGAGCGGGCGTCGGGATCGGAGGAGTCGCCGGGCAGGATCCGGGTGATCACCCAGCGCCCGTCGCGGTGCTCGATGTCCGCGCCGAGGTAGGCGGGCAGCATCGGCGGATCGGCCTGGTACGGGGTGCCCTGCACATAGGCGTGCGAGGTGCCGAGCTCGCCCTGGACCTCCCACATCAGGTCCTGGAAGTCGTCGTCGGTGACCACACGCTCGATGACCGGGTCGTACCAGGAGGTCATCGCGTGCCAGTCCATGCCGTCCATGTCGGCGCGCCAGTACTGCTGCGCCATGATCCGGTAGTTGTCCCAGAGCATCCCGCGACGCTCCTTGACGGGGTCGACGAACAGGCGCAGCCGCCCGGTGTCGATCACCACGCGAGCAGGGTCGTCGTCCTCGGCCTTGCGGGCGGCCGGGATCTGCACCCAGCTCTCGCCCTGCCGGATGACCAGGGTCTCGCCGTCGCCGGACGCCTCGAGATCGGTGACGCCCTCGGCGAGCACGGTGAGCTTGCGGTCGGCGAGGCTCCAGTGCTCCAGGGCGGGACCGGGGGCCTCGCCCTCGACGCCGGCGCGGGTGCTGCCGAGCACCCCCTGCTGGGGATGGCGCAGCCAGACGAAGCCGCCGCTGACCGCGGTGAGGTGCGAGTACGAGCCCGAGATGACCGGGAAGGGCACCATCCGTGCCTCCACCGCGTCCATGTCGACCCGGGTGGTGGGCGGCGCGGTCGCCTCGTCGGTGCCCGAGGGGCTGGTCGCGCTCGCCGGGTGGGCCGACGGGTCGGCGGCCAGGGCGCCGCCGGCGTGCGCCGCTCCGGCACCCTGCCCCTGCGCCCCGTGTCCGGGGGCGCCTGTGCCGGGGGCATCTGCGCCCTCGGCGTGCGCGCCATGCGCTGCCGGGTCCTTCGCCGCCGGTTCCGCGGCGCTGCCGCTCCAGCCGTCCGGGTGGGGGCCGAACGGGTCCGGGGTGGAGCGCTCGAGCGGGATGAGGAAGGGGCGCTCGGCGTTGACGAAGCCGAGGTCGAAGACCATGTCGTCGTACACGGTCTCGAAGGTGCGCAGCGAGAGCAGCGCCAGATGCTTGCCGTCGGCGCTGAAGGCCGGGGCGGCGTCCTGGTACTTGCCCGAGGTGAGGGCCCGTCCCATCGGTTCGGCGTCCTCGGTGTCGGAGATCAGCAGGCGGCTGAGCATCCACGAGTTCGGCTCGCTCCACACCAGCCACCGGCCGTCCGGCGACCAGGCGAGGTCCTGCACCTCGCCGCCGTTGGAGCGGCCCACCTCGCGCACATGGTCCAGGCGCGGCGCCTCCGGGGCATCGGCTCCGGCGCCGGTGCTGGAGCCGGTGCCGGCCTTCGCGGAGTGCGAGGTGCGGGCCGGATCGGTCAGGCCGCGCAGGGTCACCAGGCGCACCACGTTGTCGTGGGTGGAGATCGCGATCTTGGAGCCGTCGGGGGAGGGGATCGCGTGCAGGATCCGGCCCACGTCCCCGAGGTCGAAGCGGATCTCCTCGCCGCCGCCGTCGAGCCGCGCGAGCGCGAGCACGTCGGAGCCGACGCCGCCGTCCTCCCGGTCCGCGAGCGCCTCGGCGTCGGTGACCAGCAGGGCGTAGGGGGACCGGCCCAGCGGCCGCACCTCGCGGAGCCGCAGCCCGCAGGTGCCGGCCAGCAGCCGTGCCGGGCCGCCGCGGTGGGTGAGCGCGTGGGCGCCGCCGCGCCATTCGACGACGCTCGAGCGGGCGTCGTGCACCGGCCGCATGGCCAGCAGGTTCGAGCTGGGGGAGGCCGGGCGGGGCAGGCGTGCCGCGCCGACGCCGGAGGCCAGGATCTCGATCTCGCGGGGCTGCGCGTCCAGGGAGTCCAGGGCGAACAGACGGCCGCGGGAGGTGAACACGATGGCGCTGCCGTCGGTCGAGGGCTCGCGCAGGTAGCCCTCCTCGGAGGTCAGCGAGGTGTGGACCTGCAGGTCGGTGCCGTCGGCCGCGACGGACCACAGGTTCGCGCTGGCGCGGTCGGTGCGGGCTGCGCCGGGGCCGGGGGTGTCCGAGGCGAAGATCAGGCGGTCCCTGTACCAGGAGATGCACAGCGTCGAGGCCAGGATGTCCTCGAGCAGCGGCTCCCAGGAGCGGGCGGCGTGCGCGGCGACCGGGGCATCGAGGGCGACGTCCTCGCGGGAGACCCAGAGCTTCACGGCGGTGCCGCCCTGGTAGTGCTTCCAGCTGGCCTGGTCGCGGCGCCACGGGGTGGCGACCACGGTGGTGCCCGACGGGTGGATCGCGACCTCGCCGGAGCGGCCCAGGGGCAGCACCTCGGCATTCCCGTCCAGGTCGATCGCCCACAGCTGCGCATCGCGGGCGATCGGGGCGTTGTAGCTGGTGGTGGCGACGATGCGGCCATCCGGCAACCAGCCGACGACCTTCGTGGACGGCTTGCCCCAGGCGGTCAGCCGGCGCGGCGCGGTGTCGCCCTCGGTCGCGATCACCCACACCTCGGGGCCGCCGGTGGTGCGGGAGGTGTAGGCGACGTGCGTGCCGTCGGGCGAGAAGCGGGGGAAGGCGACCGGGGCGCCCTCGTCGGTCAGGCGCCAGGCCCGGCCACCGGAGAGCGGGGCCAGCCACACGTCGTTCGCGGCGGTGAAGGCGACGAGATCGCCACGGACGTCAGGGTGGCGGAGGTAGGCGGCATGAGCGGGAGTCGAAGGCATGGTCCAACTCTAGGGGTGAGCGGCGCCACGTCGAGGGGATATCTGCCCCGAGCGGACAGGCGACCGTGGGGAGGTGCCGTCAGGCGAGGGCGGCGGCGACCACGGAGTCCGCGCGGTGCAGCGTCACCGCGAGCTCGCCCCGGGTGACGCTCTCCTCACCGGTCCAGCCGGAAACGGTGAGGGTGCCCGTGAGCATGCCGGCCGCCTCGAGCCAGGAGGCGTCGGCGAGCGCGGACCAGGGCGCGACGTCCTCTGCCGCTGCGGCGCCCGCTGGCGACGGCTCGTCGCCCGACGTGCCTGCGGCGGGCGACTCCTCGCCCGACGAGTCATCGGCAGACGGCCCGCCGGTCGACGGATCCCAGGTGACACCGACCCCGGCCAGCGCCGGGCGCAGGAGGGCTGTGAGCAGGCCGGCCGCGCAGTCCTGGGTGGCGGGATCGTCCGGATGCACCTTCAGGGAGGCGTCGCCCCACAGGGCGCCGCGGCCGTGCAGCCACAGCAGGGCGGCGGCGCGAGCGGGCTCCTCGCCGAGGTCGACGATCAGTACGGGCGTGCCCTCGAGGGGCACGGCCGGGGACCCGGCGAAGCGGTGCAGCGCGAGGGCCAGGTCGCCGCGCGTGACGGCGGCGCCGGGGGAGTAGGAGCTCCCGTCCAGGGCCGGCTGCACGCCGTTCTCGTCGGCCCAGACCATGGCGTCCAGACCCTCCGCACCATCCTTCACATCCGAGAACGGACTGGTGGCCGACGCCGCGGCACCGCCCTGGGCCGCGGCGAGCGGAGCGGGCCCACCGGACCTGGTGAGCAGGGCGCCCACGCCCACCGCGCCGGTCACCGCGGCCGCCGCCGCTCCGGCCAGCAGGAGGGAACGACGCCCGTGCAGTCGCCGGGCAGGGACCGGCGAGGACGGCATCGACAGGCCCGGAGCACTCACCGGAGCGTTCTCCGGCGCGGCGTCCGGGGTCGATGACCTGTCGGGGGCGCCGGGTCGGCCTGCTCGCAGCCGGGGCGCGGCAGGTCGTCTCACAGCCACTGCAGCTCCCTCATCCGGCGCACGATCGCCCAGCTCACGGCGAGGTTTCCCCAGCCGTTGAGATGGATGCCGTCCGAGGCGACGAGCAGCGGTGGCACCACGCCACGGTCCAGGGCATCCTGCGTCGTGCCCTGCGCGAGCAGCTGCAGCGGGGCGAGCGGGGAGCAGTGCAGGCCCTCCTCGCTGGTGAGCAGCTGCTGGAGATCCAGGAAATGGTCGCCGTATCGGCGGGCCTGCTCCGTGTTGACGGCGGCGACGGCGTCTCCGGTCGCGGAGCCGTGCGCATCGTGCTCGGTGCACCAGTGGCCGAGCACCAGCGAGTCCGCCTCCGGAGTCTCCGCCGCGTCCCACAGGCGCTGCACGTCCTGCAGCACCCCGGTGACGTCGAGGATGTTGTTCTTGCCCACCCACAGCACCTGACGGGACGAGGCCGCGATCTCCACGAGGGAGGACGTGAAGACGCCGCCCGCGACCGTCGCGGCGAGATCGTCGGCCGGGACGGCGGCCGGATCGTCGGGCGTGAAGTACCAGGTCCCGCTGCTGCCGTCGAGCATCCCTGCGAGCCCGTCGACCGTGCCGGGGACCTGGATCGGGCCGCTCGGGGCGAGGCCGGAATCCAGCGTGACCTCGACTCGATCGGAGGGGGTCGCGGAGTTCGCCGTCGAGCCTGCCGCTGTGCCCGCGGCCGGCCCACCGACGACCGCCAGGCGCGGGGTGTCCAGGCCGCGCAGGAGCAGGGTGTGGGCGGAGCGGGTGGCGCCCACACCGAACGCGTGCACCGGGGCGGGGGAGGCCGAGAGGGTGAGGTGCTCGTGGATCCGCACGGGCAGCGGAGTCGCCTCCGCGCCGCCCTCGGAGCTCATCGAGGAGGAGCCCCAGAGCGTCATCGGGCGAGAGCCGGATTCGAGGTCCAGCAGGCGTCGGGAGGCCTCGGTGCCGGTGGCCGAGGAGGGCGGGGCCGCCAGGAGGAGTGCGGCAGGCGCGGCCGGTGCGGCGGCGAGCTGCGGCGAGGGCATCGATCCTCCGTGAGCGGTGCGGGACGGGTGCCCCGACGGGCACGCGCGAGTCCTCACCTTACGGGAGGGAGCGTCGTGGGAACAGGCCGTGGGCTGTGATCCCCGCCGGTCGTCACACGGAGGACCGACGGACCGACCCGCGAGCCCGATGTCCTCGATTCTGCAGGTCAGAGTCGTTCGGGTGGTCTCACGCCTCGTGGAGCGACGGCTCCCCGGCTGGCACCACGTAGGTGCGGTCGATGCTCGCCTCGGCGTCCGGGACCGTGACGGCGGGAAGGGTCTTGTAGTCCACGCGGAGCTCCTCGGTCGAGTACTCCGAGAGAACGTAGCCGCGGCGCCCACGGATGTAGCGCACGTGCGGGTTCTCGGCGTAGACATCCTCCTCGCCGTTCACGACATCACCGCCGTCGCCGCCCGAGGTGATCGAGGTGGTGACCAGCTCGACGCCGACCGTCGGGGCGGACGGGTCCCAGAAGTCCGTGGTCAGCTCATTGGCGAAGTGCACGTGCACGTCCCCGGTGAGCACCACCGGGTTCGTGACGCCTCGCTGCGCCCAGCTGTCGATGAGGGTGTCGCGATCCGCGCGGTAGCCGTCCCAGCCGTCCGAGGCGAGGGTCGTCGTGGGCCCGGCGGTGATGTCGCGCTTGGCGAAGAAGACGCCCTGGGCGAAGAGCTGCCAGGTCGTCTCGGAGGCGCCCATCCCGTCAGCAGCCACTGCTCCTGACGGTCGCCGAGCAGGGTGCGCGACGGATCGGTCTGCTCCTCGCAGTCAGCGAACCACCAGGTCTTGCCGCCATCGTGGCAGGCTTGCAGGTCCCGGTACTGGCGGGTGTCGAGCACGTGGAAGGTGGCGAGGTCGCCCCAGCTCAGCCGACGGAAAAGCTGCATCGAGGAGCCCACCGGGGCGCTGCTGCGACGCAGCGGCATGTTCTCGTAGTAGGCCTGCTCCGCGGCGATCCTCCGCGCCACCCACGCATCGGTGGGGACTCCGTCCTTGGGGTACTCACCGGCCCAGTTGTCCTGGATCTCGTGGTCGTCCCAGGTGACGATCCACGGCGCGGTCGCGTGCAGCAGCTGCAGGTCCGGGTCGGTCTTGTACGTCGCATACCGCAGCCGGTAGTCCTCGAGCGTGGTGCACAGCTTGTGCGGGTGGGTGCGGATCTTCCCGGTGCCGGGGCCACCCTCGTAGATGTAGTCGCCGAGGCAGAACACCAGGTCGGGGCGGTCCTCCGCGGCGCGACGGTAGGCGGTGAACCAGCCCCCCTCCCAGTGCGCGCAGGACAGGTGCACCATCCGCAGGTTCCGTGTGCTCCCGCTGGCCGGAGTAGTCAGCGTGCGGCCCACAGGAGAGACGTACCGACCGGTGCGGAAGCGGTAGTAGAACTCGGAATCGGCGGGCAGGTCCTCGAGCTCCACGTGGACGCTGTGCGCCTCCTCCGGTCGGGCGGTCTCCGTGCCGCGACGCACGATCGAGCGGAACCTCTCGTCGCTCGCGAGCTCCCACCGCACGTCCACGGCGACATCCGGCATCCAGCCGCGACCGTCGAGCACGTGCGGGTCCACCGCGAGGCGGGTCCACAGCACCACCGAGCTGCTGGTCGGGTCGCCCGACGCGATCCCGAGAGTGAAGGGATCCTGCTGGCGCCAGCCGCCGTCGGCCGAGGCGGGCAGGGTGCCCAGCACGCCGGCGGTGGTGAGCGCGCTCAGCGTCACCCCGGTGAAGATCCGGCGGCTCATCCGCCGTTGCCGAGCCAGGTTCGCGCGGTGATCGGGGGCGATGAAACGGGTGGGTTCCGAGGGTGTCGAGCCGAGTGCACTGCCGGAAATATTGTTCACGGAGTTCCCAATCTGAGGTAAGGATTTCCATAGGTACCATCCGGGCGGCCGTCTCGCTCGAGGTTCGCGGAAGCCCGCTGAGAACGTCATCGACCGGCCATCGTCCCGGCGGCGGCGGTTCATCGGGTCGACACGGGCGGCCCGTCTGTCGGCTGCGGGGGCACCCCGCGCGGAGCGATCACCCACGGCCTCGTCTCCGCGGTCCTGCTGACGGGAGGCCTGCTCAGGGACCTCACCGTTCAGCAGGTGCCCCGCTCCTCCCGGCCGAGGTGGTGGGCGAGCCTGCTCGTCACGCCTCGTGCAGCGCGGGCTCCCCGGCGGGCACCACGAACGACCTGTCGATCGATACCGGGGCATCGGGGGTGGTGACCGCCGAGACGGTCTTGAAATCCACCCGCAGCTCCTCGGCCGAGTACTCCGAGAACACGTACCCGCGGCGGCCGCGGATGTACTTGATGTGCGGGTTCTCGGCGTAGATCGTCTCCTCGTTGCTGACCGTGTCGCTGCCGTCGCCGCCGGAGGTGATCGAGGTCGCCACGAGCTCCACGCCACGGGTCGCCGAGCCCGGGTCGTCGAAATCGGCCTTCAGCTCGTTGGCGTAGTGCACGTGCACATCGCCGGTGAGCACCACGGGATTCACGACGCCCCGTTCCGCCCAGCTGTCCACCAGGGTGTCGCGGTCAGCGCGGTACCCGTCCCACCCGTCCGAGCTGGCGGTCGCCCCCGGCCCCACGAGCCCATCGCGCTTGGCGAAGAAGACGCTCTGCGCGAAGAGCTGCCAGGTCGACGTCGACTCGCCCATCCCGTCCAGCAGCCACTGCTCCTGACGGTCGCCGAGCAGGGTGCGCGACGGATCGGTCTGCTCCTCGCAGTCCTCGAACCACCAGGTCTTGCCGCCGTCGTGGCAGGCCTGCAGGTCTCGGTACTGGCGGGTGTCGAGCACATGGAAGGTGGCGAGGTCGCCCCAGCTCAGCCGACGGAAGAGCTGGATCGACGAGCCCGTCGGGGCGCTCGAGCGTCGCAGCGGCATGTTCTCGTAGTAGGCCTGCTCCGCGGCGATCTTGCGGGCCACCCACGCGTCGGTCGGCACGCCGTCCGTGGGGTACTCACCGGCCCAGTTGTTCTGGATCTCGTGGTCGTCCCAGGTGACGATCCACGGCGCGGTCGCGTGCAGCAGCTGCAGGTCGGGGTCGGTCTTGTAGGTCGCATACCGCAGGCGGTAGTCCTCGAGCGTGGTGCACAGCTTGCCCGGGTGGGTACGGGTCTTCCCGGTGGCGGGCCGGCCCTCGTAGATGTAGTCCCCGAGCCCGAACACCAGGTCGGGGTGGTCCTCGGCGGCGCGCCGGTAGGCGGTGAACCATCCGCCCTCCCAGTGGGAGCAGGACAGGTGCACCATCCGCAGGTTCCGGGTGCTGCCGCTGGCCGGGGTGGTCAGCGTGCGGCCGACGGGGGAGACGTGCCGCCCGGTGCGGAAGCGGTAGTAGAACTCGGAATCGGCGGGCAGGTCCTCGAGCTCCACGTGGACGCTGTGCGCCTCCTCGGGACGGGCGGTCTCGGTGCCGCGGCGCACGATCGAGCGGAAGCGTTCGTCGCTCGCGAGCTCCCAGCGCACCTCGACGGGGACGTTCGGCATGCCGCCGCGACCGTCGATCACGTGCGGGTCGATGGCGAGCCGGGTCCACAGCACCACCGAGCTGCTGGTGGGGTCCCCGGAGGCGATCCCCAGGGTGAAGGGCTCCTTCTCGCGCCAGTTCCCCTCGGCGCTGGCCGTCTGGATGCCGAGCACCCCGGCCGTGGCGAGCGTGGTCAGGGAGGCGCCGGTGAAGATCCGGCGGCTCATCCGGCGCTGCCGGGCGAGGTTCGCCCGACGGTCCGGCGCGATGAATCGGGTGGACTGCTGGGGCTCCTGGCCGAGGAGGCTTCCGGAGAGATCGCTCATGGGAATCCTGTTCTGGGGGACACGGGATTCTCATCCTCGCCACGGCCGTTGCGCCGCGCGAGGCGTTCTGGGCGGGGCTGACCGGATCGTCATCGACTGGCCATCCCCGCAGCCGAGACCGTTCACGATCCCGCCATGGTCCGCCCGTCTGTGCGGGGGTGGAGGGCGAGCATGTCAGCGCAGGTCGTAGTCGACGATCACCGGTGAGTGATCCGAGAGCCGCACGCCGCGGAACTCCCGGTCGACCTCGGCGCGGACGGCGCTGCGGGCCAGACGCGGCGTGGCCAGGTGATAGTCCAGGCGCCATCCCGCATCCTTCGCGAAGGACTGCCCCAGCCACGACCACCATGAGTACGGACCGTCCTCATCCGGATGCAGGCTCCGCACGACGTCGACCAGCGTGCGCGGGGAGAGCTGCTGCCCGAACCACTCCCGCTCCTCCGGGAGGAAGCCGTCGTTCTGCTGATTCCGTCTCCACGCGGCGAGGTCCTGCCGGGTGTGCGCGATGTTGAGGTCGCCCATGAGGAGGAACTCGCGGCCCGCGGCGGCGGCCGCCCGTCGGGTGCTGGTCAGATACCGCGAGAACGCCGCCATGAAGCCCATCTTCCGGGCGTAACGGGCCCCACCGTCGGGTGCCTCGCGCATCCGTTCGGGGCGCTGCAGCTCGACGGGAAGGCCGCCCTTGGGCAGGTAGAGGCAGGCGATCGTGACCGGGGCGTCCGCCAGGTCGACCTCGAGATAGCGGCCCTGACCGGCGAAGGGGCCGAGCCCGCGGGAGAGGGGGACATGGTCGGGGGAGGAGACGAGCTCGAGGGTGCTGGTGCCGCCGGCGGGCCGATCGTGATGGGAGCTGGCGATATCGCCAGCTCCAGTCATCATCGGCCAGCCCGTGTCACGCGCGCCCGGTGACCCCGTGGCGCTGCCCGCATCCGGCGTTCCCGTGGTGCTGCCTGCATCCGGCGTTCCCGTGGTGCTGCCTGCGTCCGGCGTTCCCGTGGTGCCGCTCGCGCCGGGGGTTCCCGTCGGCCCACCCATGAGGGCGGTCCCGCTCCAGGTCCGCACCGCCGCGGGGGCCTGCCGGGTGAGCACCGCGACGCCGTTGCGCCCGGGCAGGGTCCCTGTGTCGAGGGCGACGTGGAAGTCCCCGAACGCGCGCTCGGGGATCCTGTCCGCCTGCGCCCGCACCTCCTGGAGCGCGATCACGTCGCAGCCCCGCGTGGCCAGCCAATCGTCGAACCCCCGACGATGCGTGGCGCGGATCCCGTTGATGTTGGCCGTGGCGATGCGCAGCATGCGTCGAGGGTACGTGCTGGTCAGCCAGCCGTGCCGGTCAGGCGATCGGGTCGCCCTGGACCGGACCCTCGGTGTTCGGCACCCAGCCCAGAGCAGGCGCCACGTGCTGGGCGAAGGACTCCAGGATGTGCAGGTTCAGCTCCACGCCGGCCTGCGAGGGGATCGTGAGCATGAGGGTGTCGGCGGACTGCACGGCGGCGTCGGCCTTCAGCTGCTCGATGAGCTGGTCCGGTTCGCCCGTGTAGGAACGGCCGAAGGTCGAGCGGGTGTTGTCGATGATGCCGATCTGGTCCGAGTCCTCGCCTGGCCGCATGCCGAACATCCGTCGATCCTGCTCGGTGACGATCGGGAACACGCTGCGGGAGACGGACACGCGCGGGGTGTGCTCGTGCCCGGCCTCGCGGAACGCTTCGCGGAAGACGTCGATCTGCTCGGCCTGGAGGTCGCCGAAGGAGGCGCCGGTGGCCTCGGTGAGCAGGGTCGAGCTCATGAGGTTCAGTCCCTGGGTGCCGGTGCGCTCGGCGGTCTCCCGGGAGCCGGCGCCCCACCAGATGCGCTGGAAGAGGTCCGGGGACTGCGGTTCGATGCGCAGCGGGGCGTGGGGCGCGGCGTCGGACATATAGGGCTGTGCGGCCGCGCGGGCCATCGGCTGCCCCTGGATGGCCTGCAGGAACGCCTCGAACTTCGACTGGGCGAGGTCAGCCCCGCGAGGGTCCGTGGAGCCGGTGTAGCCGAAGGATTCCCAGCCGCGGTCCGCCGCCTCGGGAGCTCCCCGGGAGATGCCGAGCGCTACGCGTCCGTCGGCGATCAGGTCCAGGGCGGCGGCCTCCTCGGCGAGGTAGAGCGGGTTCTCGTAGCGCATGTCGATCACGCCGGTCCCGACCTCGATGCGCTGCGTGCGCGCGGCGACCGCGGCGAGCAGGGGCATCGGAGAGGTGGACTGCTTGGCGTAGTGGTGGACGCGGAAGTAGGCGCCGTTGACGCCGAGCTCGTCCGCGCCGACGGAGATGTCGATCGCGTCGTGCAGCATCTGGCGGGCGCTGAGGCCGCCCTGCGCCGGGCTGCCGCCGTAGTGGCCGAAACTGAGGAATCCGAAAGCTCGCATGAGACCACCCTATCCAGTCGTTCAGTTTTCAACAAGAGTGGGATCGGCCCCGGTCGCCATCGGCTCGTCCACGACTGCCGGCCATGGGCTCGGCGTCGACCCCCGGCCGGTCAGGCTTTCTCGGCGCTCTCGGCGCTCTCGGCGCTCTCGGCGCTCTCGGCGCTCCCACCCACCACCAGCGCGAACATCACGCCGTAGCGGTCGACCACCTGGCCGTAGTGATCGCCCCAGGGGGCGAGGGCGAAGGGCATCGCGACCCGGCCGCCCGCCGCGGTGACGGTGTCGATGAGCGTGTGCGCCTGATCGACCGCGTCGAGGCCGACGAGGAAGGAGTACACCTCCGACTCCAGCGGTGGCAGCTCCTGGCCCGGCTCGCCGATGCCATCCCCGCCCGCGACGGTCAGGAGTCCGCCGGTGAGGGTGCCGTGCGCGACCGTGCCGGGCGGGGGCGTGAAGGGGAAGCCGGAGAGGTCCGGGAGGTCGTCGTAGAGGGTGATGTCGAGCGTGCCGCCGAACAGTTCCTGCCAGTGGGCGAGGACCTCTGCGGCGTTGTTCGGGAAGCTGATGTACGGCGAGTTCTGCGGTGCGGGCATGACGTCCTCCCAGGTCGAGATCGGGCGGCGTCCTTGCCGTCCACGTCAGCGCAGTCTGGCACGTCCCGCTCGGATCCGACGGCGCACACCCGGTCAGGATCGTCGACGACGAGCCGCTCGCCGACCATGCGGCGGGCGCGCTCCACCGTGGCTCTGTCGGGGCGGTCCTCTGCCTGTGGACGAGACCTGCGCCCCAACTTTCCGCGAGAGCCCTGGTGCGAGGTCTTCGTCCCCGTAGGGTGGGGCGCTTCGCAACCGGACCCCTGCGGCGCTCCCGTCAGCCCATGGGCCGTTGCGGACCTCCTCCTCTGTCGTCGCCTGCCCCTCTGCCCTCCAGCAGTCCCGGCACGGCAGCGCCCTCATGAACGGACCGCGCCATGTCGCTGGACCCCTCTGCCGACCCACGTCCCTCGGAGCCTCCTCCCGGGGAACCGCTTCCTGCCGACCCGCTCCCTGCTGGTGCCGACGATGGCCCCGGCCCACGCCGCAGCCCACGCGACGACGCTCCACGCCGCGCCCGGCGCGATGCGGATCGCTTCCCGCGCGACCCGCAGGTCCCCGGCAGCACCGGCGGCGCCGTGGTGTGGGTGGCCGTGGCGCTCATCGTCGCCCTCCTCGTCGCCGCTGGCTTCTGGCCCGCGCAGATGAGCTCCGCCGCCGAGAGCGCGATGCAGTGGGTGACCACCACCGGCGGATGGTCGCTGCTGCTGATCCCGCTGTGCCTGATCGGGCTGCTGCTCGTGCTCGCCGTGACCCGCTTCGGCGACATCCGCCTGGGCCCGGACGACTCCCGCCCCGAGTACCCCACCTTCGCGTGGATCGCGATGCTGCTGGGTGCCGTGATGGGTATCGGGATGGTCACCTACGGCGTCGCCGAACCGGTCTCCCACCTGGTCACCCCTCCACACGGCCTCGCCGAGCCCGGCAGCCGGGAGGCCGTGGTCGATGCCCTGCGCTTCACGTTCCTGGACTGGGGGCTGCACGCCTGGGCGGTGTTCGCCACCTTCGGCCTGGCGATCGGGTACTCCACCCACCGCCTGGGGAACAAGGGACTGGTCTCGCCGATCCTGCGCCCGCTGATCGGCCGTCACGCCGACGGCCCGGTCGGAAAGGCGATCGACGTGCTGGTCATCCTGTCCACCCTGTTCGGCACCACGACCTCGCTGGGGCTCGGAGCCGCCCAGATCAGCCAGGGCATGAGCCGCCTGACCGGCCTCGACCTCACCACCACCGGCGTGCAGCTCGTGATCATCGCGCTGGTCACCGTGCTGTTCACGGCGTCGGCGATGAGCGGCATCGGGCGAGGGATCCGCTACCTGAGCCAGACCACGATGGTGGTGGCTGCAGCCCTGCTGCTGTTCGTCCTCGCCACCGGCCCCACCAGCTGGCTGATCAACCTCTTCCTCCGCTCGCTCGGCGGCTATGTCGGAGATTTCGTCGAGATCAGCCTGATGCTGCCCACCGACGGCGCCGACGTGGAATGGATGCAGTTCTGGACCTACTTCATGATGGCCTGGTGGATCTCCTGGGGCGCTTTCGTGGGCATCTTCCTCGCCCGCATCTCCCGCGGTCGCACGATCCGTCAGTTCGTGCTGGTCGTGCTCGGCGTGCCGAGCCTGATCTTCTCCGCCTGGTTCACCGTGTTCGGCGGCTCGGCGATGTTCATGGACCTCGAGCGCGGAACCGGGATCGGCGAGGCCGCGACCGAGAACGTCAACACCGCATTCTTCGCCCTGCTCGATGAGCTGCCGCTGACGGGTCTCACCTCGGTGGTCGCCGTGGTCCTGGTGATCATGTACTTCGTGACCAGCGCGGACTCGAACACGTACGTGCTCGCGGTGATCTCCTCCGACGGCCATCTGCACCCCAGCCGTCCGCTGATGGGCATGTGGGGCGTGCTCACCGGTGCGACGGCCGCGGTGCTGCTCTACGCAGGCGGCCTGGAGGCGCTGCAGACGGCGGTGATGCTCTCCGCGGCGCCGTTCATCTTCGTGATCCTCGCACTCGCGGTCTCGCTGGTGATGATGCTGCGTCGCGACCCGCTGATCCAGACAGGAGCGACGTCGCATCGATCCACTCCCAGGTCGGATCGGGCCGACGAAGCCTACAAGGCCGATGGAGCCGACGAGGCCCACGAATTCGCGCGGTCCGACAACGACGCTCCGTCCGATGCTCGAGAGGCAGAGGTCGTCGTGCAGACCGACGGCTGACGCACGCTCGACTCACGGGGCCCGATGTCTCCGGGGGCCGGACCCTCGGGAAGCGGACAGCGCACTGCACATGGCGAGCGGCGAACAGCGAACGGGCCGATCCGCGTCGTCGGCGGATCGGCCCGTTCGGCAGAGGTGAGGAGCTCCCAGCTCCCGCGGGGATCAGTCGGCGTCGGCCTCGGTCGACTCGGTGGGGCGGGCGCCCAGCTCGGAGTCGAGGCGCAGCAGGCCGGAGCCGTCGTCGCCGATCAGCTTCACGCGGCCGATGATCTCGGAGGCGGTGGCCTCCTCCTCGATCTGCTCGTCGACGAACCAGTTCAGCAGCGGGCGGGAGTCGTAGTCGCCTTCCTTGTCGGCGCTGCGGTACAGCTCGCGGATCGCCTCGGATACCTTCTGCTCATGCGCGAGGGCGGCCTCGAAGATCTCGAGCACCGACAGGCCCGGCGTCACGCCCGGGGCCTTGATGGCGCCGATGGCGGCGTGGTTGTCGCGGTCCGAGACGTGCTGGATGAACTTGTTGGCGTGGACGATCTCCTCATCTGCCTGGTGGCGCAGCCACGCGGCGATGCCCGGGAGGTCCTGCTCGTCGGCCTCGATCGCCAGCTGTCGGTAGGTCATCGATGCCTCGAACTCGAGGGTGATCTGTTCCTGGAACTTCTTCTCAAGGTCATTGCTCATCTTCATGGAGCCGACTATAGCTCCCTTGACGTGCGCTGTCAGCCGTGGAGAGCCTTGCCGTGCCTGAGGTCGCGTGCGAGGCCGGGGGTGGAGACCGGAGTTCACGGCCGCATCGTCTCGGGCACGGGACCGAGCGTCCGGCCGGGCAGGAACCTGCCCGCGTGCACGGTGTGACGAGCGGGCGGAGCCTGTTCGGAGTGAAGGGCCGACGGCGTGCCCTCGGGGCCGGGGCCGGGTGAGGCCTGCGCTCGCCTCAGCAGCTCGCCCATCCGGTCCACCGCCTCTCGGGCGACCTCGGCCACCGGCAGCTTCACGGTCGCCAGGCCGATGAGGTCGATGCCGTCGCTGAGCCCGTCGAAGCCCACGGTGCTGAGCTCCTCCGGGATGCGCACCCCGCGCTCGGCGGCCGCGCGCAGCAGGTCGAGAGCTACATAGTCCACCGGGCTCACGATGCAGGTCAGCTGCTCCTCGCGGGCCAGGTCGAGCGCTCTCACCACACCCTTCTCGACCGGGAGCAGCTCCACCGGCACGGTCTGCACCCCGAGCTCGGCGCACCGCTCCACGAGGCTGCGCACCCGCAGGTCGAACACCCGGGAGTAGAGCAGGGGTGCAGAGAGCACTGCGATCCGACGGTGGCCCGCCTCCGCGATCCGCTCCGCGATGAGTCGACCGTGCGCCCGCTCGTCGTAGCTGACGGACTCGATCTGCGGGTGTCGGTTGGGGCGGCCGACGATCATCATCGGCGTCGCGCTGACGGTCTCGACGAGGTCCTCGGCGGCGGTCACGCCGGTCCCGACGAACAGGCCGGCCACCCGCTGACCGATCAGACGCTTCAGCCCGTCGACCTCGGCGGTGCCGTAGTCGTGGCGGGAGGCGGTCACCGAGATCAGGGTGCGGCCCGTCGCCTCGACGGCCCGATTCATCTCGGCATGGAGGTGCCCGTAGGCCGGGTTGGTCGCGTCGCGGATCAGCAGTCCGAGCTGGGTGCCATGGCGCTGGGCCAGTCCGCTGGCCACGAGGTTGTGCACGTAGCCGAGGCGCTCGGCCGCCTCATGGACCGCGATCACCGCATCGGGGGAGACGCGCTCGCCGCCGTGGTGGAACACGCGCGACACGGTGGAGCGGGAGACCCCGGCGGTCCGCGCCACGTCCTCCATCGTCGGTGGTCGGGGCATGGTCTGGGGGTCTCCCGGCAGTCGGTGCGGGCTGCGAGGCGGCCGCGGAACGGTGTGCGTGGTCTGCGCAGGGTAGCGCAGCCCACGGCAGCCACCAGGGCGCACGGGTGACCTCCAGGTGAAGCCTCGGTGCGCGTGCGATCTGCGAGCACGGCTCCTCGGCGAACAGTTCCGGACTGCTGGATGAACACTCGGTGGACCGGCACCCCGAGGGCGCGCGCTCTGTATCGAGCGTGCGCCGCCGGTGCCCCGGAACAGCTAGATGACCTGCAGTGATGAAGGTCGTTCATGTGTGGTTCACCGGGTCGACGGGAGCGCTGGCGCGTTGCGTCGAACCCTTCCTACGGTGTGGGACGTCGGCCCTCGGAGCGGCAGCGGACCTGCAGGTGCAGAACCGTGACCAGCTCCCGTCGGGCCTGATCCGCCCGCCGGTCCACGGCCCTCCATCCGGCAGTCCGCCCTGCGGACCGCCCCTCCGACCAGGAAGCTGGGAACGCCCCCATGACACTCGCAGTCCGACCGCACCGCGATGCGGACCCCCGGGCCCGATCCCGGGGCGACCAGAACGGCGGACCGACGGATCCCGCGGATCCCTCCGGTCCGACGGACGCCGCCCGGCCGACGTTCGAGCGACGCCCGCCCTCGCCCCAGCGCCGTCGCCGGCGCCGCCGTGACGCGCTCCTGTTCGGTGCGCTGATCGCCCCGAACCTGATCGCGATCATCGTCTTCTCCTACTATCCGGCGCTCTACAACATCGGCCTGAGCTTCATGGAGTGGGACTTCGTGGCGCCGAGCCCGGAGTTCGTGGGCCTGGAGAACTACACGGACCTGTTCACCGATCCGAACTTCGGCCAGGTCATGATGAACACGCTGATCTTCACCGGCGTCAGCGTGGTCGGGTCGATCATCGGCGGCCTGCTGCTGGGCAGCCTGCTGGCCACGAAGGTCCCGCTGACCGGTTTCGCGCAGACCATGGCCTTCGCGCCGCACATGCTGCCCGGCGCGGCCGTCGGCATCCTGTGGTTGTTCATGTTCGACCCCAACTACGGGCTCTCGCGCTGGGTGTTCTCCCTGTTCGGTGCTGATTCGCCGGACTGGACCACCACCTCGGACTGGTCGCTGTGGGCGATCACCATCGCGTACACCTGGCAGCGCCTCGGCTTCGTGACGGTCATCTGCTACACCGCGATCCTCGATCTCCCCAAGGACCTCTACGAGGCGGCGGCACTGGACGGCGCGCACGGCTGGAAGCTGTTCCGCAGCCTCACGCTGCCGCTGCTGAGCCCGATCACGTTCTTCCTCTCGATCACGGGCATCATCTCCGCCGCCCAGGCCTTCGACATCATCTCGATCATGACCAGCGGCGGGCCCGGGGTCTCCTCCAGCACGCTGAGCTGGCTGGTCTACGAGGAGGCCTTCCAGAAGTTCGACATCGGCTCCGCGTCCGCGGCGGCCACCGTGCTGCTCGCGATCCTGCTGGTCATCACCTACCTGCAGGTCCGCGTCGGCGAGAAGAAGGTGAACTACTCCTCATGAGCGCTCTGACCCTCGAGAACCAGAAGCTCTCCGGCGCCGCAGGCTCGTCCGGTTCGGCCGACGCCGCCGGCGGCGGCCCCCGCGCGAACCGCGGCCGCCGGCGCGGACCGCGCCGCCCCCTGTGGCTCCGCGTCCTGCTGATCCTCGCCGTGCTCGGCACCATCGGGATGTTCCTGATCCCGCTGTACTGGCTGTTCTCCTCGTCGTTGAAGCCGCACGGCGAGATCTACTCCTGGCCGCTGCAGTGGATCCCCACCTCGCTGACGCTGGAGAACTTCACCGATGCGTGGAAGTCGGCCCCCTTCGACCGGTTCTTCCTCAACTCGATCATCACCACCGGCGTGGGCACGCTCCTGGAGCTCACGCTCGCGATCCTGTGCGCCTACGCCTTCGTGTTCGTGGAGTTCCGCTTCAAGAAGGTCGCGTTCGCGCTGATCATCGCCTCGATGATGCTGCCGGGCCACGTCACGCTGATCGTCAACTACATCACCGTGGCGAACCTCGGCTGGCTGAACTCCTACGCCGGCATCATCCTGCCCGGCATCGCGAGCGCCTTCGCGATGTTCCTGCTCTACCAGTTCATGCGGACCATCGACAAGGACATCCTGCAAGCCGCGGAGATCGACGGAGCCGGGCATCTGCGACGGATGGTCCTGATCGTGGTGCCGCTGTCGAGCCCCATGATCCTCACCGGCACGCTGATCGTGATGGTGGGCAAGTGGAACGAGTACGTGTGGCCGCTGATCGTCACCTCCACCGCGGATATGCGCACGCTGCCCATCGGCCTGCTGTTCCTCCGCAGCCAGGAGGGCTACAGCAACTGGGGCGTGATCATGGCCGGCGCCGTGTTCGTCTCCCTCCCGATGCTCATCCTCTTCTTCCTGGCCCAGAAGCGCATCATCGGCGGCCTCGCCGCAGGAGCCCTGAAGTGATCGCTGGCCACGCCCGGGCCCGACCTCTCCCGCAGCCCCCGACCTCCCGACCCGACCTCCCGACCGCTGACCCGATGACCACCCCCCGCCCGTCCCCGAACCGGACCACTCTCCAAGGAGCACCTCGTATGTCCCGTCACCTCTCCAGCCCGTCCCGTCGCAGCCTGCTCGCCGCCCTGGGACTCGGAGCCGGCGCCGCCGGCCTCGCCGCCTGCGGTTCCCCGAACGGCGGCGGCGACAACGCCGAGAGCAATGTCCGCGACGGCTTCTCGCAGGCGGATCACACCGTGCCCGCCGGCTACGAGGGCCGTACCGCGATCCTGTTCTGGGCCCCCTGGACCGGAGAGCTCTACGAGTCCCTCATGACGTTGTTCACCGAGTTCAACGAGTCGCAGGACGAGATCGTCGCGATCGCGGAGTCCGTGGGCGGCTACGCCGATCTGACGCAGAAGTTCACCGCGGCCCTGCAGGCCCGCGCGGTGCCCGACATCGTCTGCTTCCCCGAGATGCAGTGGCTGCAGTTCCATGCCTCCGACGCTCTCGCCCCGCTGGACGGGTACTTCGACGACGAGTGGAACACGGACATCTACATCCCCAACTACGTGAACGAGGGGATCGCCGCCGGGGAGACCTTCGTGGTGCCCTTCGCCCGCTCCACGCCGCTGTTCTACTTCAACCGCTCGATCTACCGCGACGCAGGCCTTCCCGAGGAGGGCCCCGAGACCTGGGAGGACCTCGCGGAGTTCGCCCCCGAGCTGGCGAAGATCGAGGTCGAGGGCCGCCCGCTGTCCGCGATGGCGTTCTCGGCCGACGCCTGGACGGGCCAGGCCGATATCTGGGGCTTCGGCGGAGCGAATGCGAACCAGGACTTCGAGGTCACGATCAACGACGAGGCCGGCGCCGAGTGGCTCGAGTGGCAGCGCAAGTTCATCCACGACGACGGCTTCGGCTACCTCGCCAAGGATGCCGGGACCGACTTCCAGGCCGGCGTGACTGCCGGCTGGCGCGGCTCGACAGCCTCGCTGACCGGCCAGACCGAGGCCGCGGGCGACAAGTTCGACGTGGGCGTGGCCTTCATGCTCTCCAAGGAGGGCGAGAAGAAGCAGGTCCCCACCGGCGGCTCCGGCCTGTCGATCGTGCGCACCGAGTCGCAGGAGCGTCAGGACGCCTGCGCCGAGCTGTTCCGCTTCCTCGCCGGCGCCGAGCAGTCCGCCGCCTGGCACATCGCCACCGGCTACGTGCCGATCGTGCAGGCCGCCGCCGAGACCCAGTCGGTCAAGGACCTCGTCGCGAAGAACCCGAACTACCTGGTGGCGCTCAACCAGCTGGAAAACGCCCGCACCGCGGACTACACCAACTGGGACTCCGGCATGGTCACCGAGATCGGCGCCACGCAGGGCCAGGTCTACGGCGACGGCGCCGATCCTCAGAAGGTCCTGGACGCCCTCGCCGCCGAGCTGCAGGACACGCTCGACGACAAGCGCGAGGGCTACGAGGCCGTCGACTTCCAGGGGTGGAAGTGATGACCACCGCAGCCCGCACCGCAGCTCCCGATGCCACGGGCGCGGCCATGGCGGCGCCCGCCCTGGCCGTGCTGCCAGCCCTCGTCGGCCACCGCGGAGCCGCTGCGGTGGAGCCCGAGAACACTGTGCTCTCGTTCCGTCGCGGCATCGCCGAGGGGTCCCAGCTGCTGGAGTGCGATGTGCACCTGAGCAGCGACGGGGTCGACGCGATCATCCACGACGCCACCATCGACCGCACCGCGCAGGACGATTCGCCCCTGCGCACCGGGGCGGTCGCCGACCTCACCCGGGCGCAGCTGGACCGGGTGCTGGTGGGCGGCGGCGAGCACCTCCCGACCCTCGAGCAGGTGCTCGACGTCGCCGTCCGGGAGGACGGCACGCGGGTGCCCGTGCTGGTGGAGATCAAGGCACCGGCCGCCGCCCGACGGGTGGTCGAGATCCTCACCGCCTACTTCCCGGGCGAGGCCTGGGAGGGGCCGACGCCTCCGGCGCTGGTGATCTCCTTCCACGCCGAGGCCCTGCGTGCCGTCAAAGAGGCCGATGCTCGGCTGCCGTTGCTGCTGACCACCACGGCGACCTCCCCGGAGTTCTTCGAGACCGCCCAGGAGCTCGGGGTCGTCCAGGTGGGGGTGCGGATCGCCGACGCCCGCCAGGCGGACGTGGTCCGGGCCCGCGAGCTCGGGGTGGAGCTGAACCTGTGGACCGCCCGCTCCGAGGAGGAGCTGGCCCGAGCCCTCGAGCTGGGCTGCGACACGATCACCGTGGACGACCCGGCGTGGGCATCCACGCTGCTGGAGGAGCTGGTGAACGCATGAACCGACGACCATCCGCCCCCCGAATCACCGGTCACCGCGGCGCGGCGGCCGTGGCCCCGGAGAACACGGTGGCCGCCTTCCGCCGCGGGGTGGCCGACGGCGCCGATCAGCTCGAGTGCGATGTGCACCTGAGCCGCGACCGGCGCGACGTGATCATCCACGACGCCACCATCGACCGCACGGCCCAGGGCGATTCGCCCCGGCGCACCGGTGCGGTCGCGGACCTCACGCGGGCCGAGCTCGACGAGGTCCTGGTGGGGGAGGGCGAGCACATCCCCACTCTCGTCCAGGTGCTCGATGCCGCGGTGCGGGAGGACGGCACACGGCTGCCCGTGCTCGTGGAGATCAAGGCCCCGGCGGCGGCCGCACTGGCCGGTCAGATCCTCCGGGACACCTTCCCCGACTCCGCCTGGTCGGGGGAGGCCGTCGCCCCGGCGCGGATCATCTCCTTCCACGCCGAGGCGCTGCGGATCGCGCTCGAGGTGGCCCCGGCCGTGCCCCGCGGGCTGCTCGTCCGGGCGCTCAGCGAGGAGGCGCTCGACGACGCGATGGCGACGAAGGCCGAGATCCTGGGCGTGAGGCTCTCGGATCTGCGCGACGGCGATTTCGACCGGATCCGCGGCGTGGGCCTGATCCCGTCGGCCTGGGCCGCCCGCACGGATGACGAGATCCGTCGGGCTGTGGATCTCGGCGTGCCGGCGATCGGGGCGGACGATCCGGCCCATGCCCGACGCGTCGTCGAGGAGCACCTCGCGTCCCGGGACTGACCGTCCCGGGACTGACCGTCCCGGGACTGACCTTCCCGGGACTGACCCCTGGCGAGCCGGGCCGCCGGTAGGGTCCAAGGATCCTTCCGTGCGCGACCCGCGCTCGATTCAGCAATCCTCGCGCTCGATCCCTGCGCTCAGCAGTCCACCACCAGCGCCGGCCCGCGGGCCGGCTCCGAAGCAGTCCAGGAGAACAATGTCCGAGCAGTCCGCCCCGTCCCTGCAGCGTCCCGCGATCGTCGGCCACCGCGGCGCCTCCGCGCACGCCCCCGAGAACACGCTCGCCGCCTTCCGGCGCGGCATCGAGGACGGCGCGCAGGTGCTCGAGTGCGATGTCCACCTCAGTGCGGACGGGCACGTCGTGGTCATGCACGACGAGACCATCGACCGCACCGCCGCGCCGGACTCCCCTCGTCGCACCGGCGCGATCGGCGACCTCACCCGCGCCGAGCTGGACACCGTGCTGCTCGCGGACGGTGAGAAGGTGCCCTCGCTCGAGGAGCTGCTGGCGATGACCACCGTGCCGATCTTCATCGAGGTCAAGGTCGCGGCGGCGGCGAAGGCAGTGGCCGAACTGCTGCGCGCGCTCCCCGTCGGATCGCCGGCGGCGGCCTCCACCGTGATCTCCTTCCATCCCGACGCGCTCTCCGAGATCCGCCGTTCCACCGACACCCCGGTCTCCTATCTCGTGAGGGAGGTCGGCGAGCAGGAGCTGGCGACCGCGCGCGAGCTCGGCGCGGCCGGCATCGGCCCGTCGATCACGGGTCTCTCGCTGCGCGCCGCCGAGGCCACGCACGAGGCAGGGCTGGCGGTGAACCCCTGGACGGTGAACACGCCCGAGCAGCTCGCCGTGGCGCTGGCGTGCGGTGTCGACACGATCACGACCGATGATCCGGCGTGGGTGCAGCACGAGCTCGACGTGCGGGGACTCTGAGCGGCACTCCTGGGCAGGGGGCCGCGAGGCGGCTGTGACCGTCAGATGACCTGCGAAGTCAAGGAACATTGACTTTTTATGTCAAGACCCCTTGACCTTGATGTCAAGGATGCCTTACATTTGGGGCACACCACGAGCGATACCGGCACTGGATGGATGGCTGGTCGATCGCGCGGGAAGCCCTCGATGCAAGGAGTTCGCCATGAATGCCGCCGCCAGCCCCCGCACTCGCGCCAACCGCGCGTTCGCCGTCCGCTTCGCGATCGGCGTCGCGCTCTACGTCCTCGGCGTCCTGTTCGCCGACATCTCCGACGTCATCGGCATCCCCGCCCTCCTCCCCGCCCTCCTGGTCTTCCCCGGCATCGGCCTCATGGCCTGGGCGAACATCGAGATGTACCGCAGCGGCGACGAGTTCGAGCGCCGCAAGATCGCCGAGGCGATCCTGCTCGCCTTCCTCATCGCGACGCCGCTGATCCTGGCCGTCGGCGTGCTGCAGTTCTCGGTGCTGCCGGAGATCAACTGGATCTTCGCGTTCTCGATCCTCATGGTCTCGTGGATCGCGGGCACCATCGTCTCCGCCGTCCGCTACCGCTGAGAGGGGGAGTCATGCGTAACGAGATCAAGGCTCGTCGTGCGGAGCTGCGCTGGTCGCAGGCCGAGCTCGGCAAGGCCCTCGGCGTCTCCCGGCAGACGGTCATCGCGCTGGAGAACGACAAGTACGACCCCTCCCTCCCGCTGGCCTTCCGGATCTCCGCCCTCTTCGGGGCCCCGATCGAGGAGATCTTCCGACCCGAGGCCGGCGTCGAGGACGGGGCTGACGAGGGGAGCTGATCCAGCTCCTCGGTACGGCCTCCCGGACTCCACCCCGAGGGCAGAGCCCCGTCTCTCCGGGGGCGTGAGCCACGTCGTGCTGTCGTTCGACCCCCGTCTCCCCGATGTTCGGAACCCCGACTCTTCTTCCTGGTACGTTGACCGGGACCCTATGGCGCGCGTCACAGTCCTGTGGCGTGCGTCGTCCCGCGTCCCCCACCCCGCGCCTCCTGCCCGAGGCCCCGGAAGGCTCCTGCTGTGAATCGATCCACCGCTGACATCTCGTCTCTCCCCACCTCCCTCACCCGCCGCGCCGCCCTCGGGCTCGGACTGGCCGCCGGCGGAACGCTCGCCCTCCCCGCGGGCGGTGCGCTTGCCGGGGGCAACGCCTCCCGGGGCGGGGATCGCACGGTGAGGCCCCAGCCCGGTGCCGTCGAGAGCGCCGACCGGGAGGTGGTCCTCAGCCGCCAGGTCAGCGTGATCGTCGGCAAGGACACCGACGCGGCCGCCCAACGAGCACTGACCGAGCTGCTGGAGACCAACGGCTGCACGGTCCGGACGGTCACCGCCCAGGGCGCCGACACCACGGCCTCCGGCACCCGCATCCACCTCGGGACCCCCGAGGACAACCCGACGCTCGCTGCGGCACTCGAGACCGTCGGCGTCGAGGGCCCCGACGGTCTCGCCGCCGACGGGTATGTGCTCGCCGCGGCGAAGGACAAGGGCGCCGTGGTGGCTCTCGCCGGGCGCGATGCACGAGGCACGTTCTACGCCGTGCAGACCCTGCGCCAGCTCCTCGCCGGGGGCACCCGTCTGCCCGCCGTGCAGGTGCGCGACGAACCGCTCATGGAGATCCGGGGCGCGATCGAGGGGTTCTACGGCATCCCCTGGTCGCATCAGGCGCGCCTGGATCACTTCGCCTTCTATGGCGCCCACAAGCTGAACACCTACATCTACACCCCGAAGGATGACCTGCTGCTGCGCTCGAAGTGGCGCGAGCTCTACGCGGGCGACGAGCTCGAGAACCTCGCCGAGCTGGTCGAGACCGCGAACGCGCACCACGTGAGCTTCACCTTCGCCCTCTCGCCCGGCAACGACATCACCTACGGCAGCGACGACGACTTCGAGGCCACGGTCACGAAGTTCGAGCAGCTGCGCGAGCTGGGCGTGACCAGCTTCTACATCGCGCTGGACGACATTCCCACCGAGCTCGGCGAGGAGGATGCCGCGCAGTTCGGCTCCCTGGCCGAGGCGCAGGTCCATTACCTCAACCGTGTGCAGACGGACTACGTCGAGGCCCACGACCTCGCCCCGCTCCAGACGGTCCCCACCCATTACTCGGGCTCCGGCCCCAGCGAGTACAAGACGGACTTCGGGGAGGGCGCCCACCCGGAGACCCGCATCCAGTGGACCGGCGAAGGGGTCTTCTCCCCGTCGATCACCGAGAAGTCCGTGGTCACGGCGGTGGCGTCGTACCACACCGAGCACCTGTACATCTGGGACAACTTCCCCGTGAACGACGGCCGGCGCGACCGCCTGTTCCTCAACCCGCTCGAGGGGCGGGCGCCGACGCTGCACGAGCATCTCGCCGGGTTCACGGCGAACCCGATGATCCAGCCGTACGCCTCGCTGATCTCCCTGGCGAACTACGCCGACTACTGCTGGAACCCGCCCGCGTACGACGCCGAGGACTCCTGGGAGGCGGCGGTCGACGAGCTCGCGGGGCCGACGGAGTCGATCCGTGAGGACCTGCGCGTGTTCACGGATCTCAACCAGAACTGGCCCTATCGCAGCGGGTCCCCGATGGCGCCGGAGCTCGCCGCCGATGTCGAGGAGTTCTGGACGGCGTACGAGTCCGGGGATGCGGCAGGGGAGGCCCTCGTCGCCCGGCTGACCGCCATCACCGAGCTCGCCCCGAGCCTCGAGCCGATGGCCTCGACCGGGTTCTACGAGGATACGAAGCCGTGGATGGTCGCCGCCGGGCAGTGGGCCCGCGCCCTCCTCGCCCAGCAGCAGATGCTCCTCGCGCTCACCGAGGGCCGGCTCGAGGACGCCTCCGCCGCGGCGGCCGGCGTGGCGGAGCACATCGCCGCTGCGGGCCAGGCCACGGTGCCCGACCAGCGCGCCGACGGCGTCTACAAGGAGAACCAGATCGTCCCGAGCGTGGGCGACGGCGTGTTCGAGGGCTTCATCGCGCGGGCCTGGGAGGAGCTGCGCGAGGTGCTGCCGGAGGATCCGTCCCTGCCGTTCCGCGGCCTGCCGGGCACGGCGACCACCACGCTGGGCACGTACAAGGACTATGCGATCGAGCGGATCGTCGACGGCGACCTCGCGACCATGTTCTGGTCCAGCAAGGCCCCGAAGGTCGACGACGTGGTGCAGGTCGAGCTCGAGGAGACCCACCCGATCCGGCACGTGCAGGTGCAGATGGCCAAGAGCGACTCGACCCCCGGCGACCAGGTCTACGAGGGGGTCCTCGAGCTCTCCGCCGACGGGGAGACGTGGACCGAGATCGGCACGACCGACGGTTCCGCCGTGGCCACGGCGACCCTGGACGAACCCCTCGACGCCCGCTTCTGCCGCCTTCGCGTCACTGCGAAGAACCCCACCGGTCAGTGGGTGCAGATCCGCGAGTTCGGCGTCGGGGAGACCCCGCCGGCCTCCTGAGGTGCAGGGCCGGGGTGCGGCGCCGGGGCGCGGTGATGCCGCGCCCCGGCGGCCCGCCTACTCTGAGGTGCATGCCCGCGTACCCGCTGACCGCCGCACGGCGCGACCAGATCTGCTCCGCGCTGTCCCGTCTCGCCGGCGGCCCCGTGAGAGTGACCTCTGAGCAGCACGTCGGTCACGAGTCGGCGCCCGTCACCCGTCTCGGCCTGGATCGGGACATTCCCGGAATCGGCTCGACGGTCGTGGCCAAGACCCGCCGAGTCGACGGGGAAGGGCACGGTGGTCCGGCGTTCCTGCGCCGCGAGGTCGCGGCGCTGCGAACCGCCGCGTCCAGCGGGGTCACCGCCCAGGGGATCCATGTCGACGACGACGCGGGCGTGATGCTCCAGACCGACCTGGGCGAGTGGCCGACCCTGCAGGACGTCCTGCTCGGTGACGATCCGGCGGCTGCTGCCCGGGGCATGGTCGAGATGGCCACTGCCGTCGGCCGGTTGCATGCCAGCACGATCGACCGGCGTGCTGAGCACCAGCGACACCTCGCCGCCTTCTCCGCGGACGTGGAGACCGGCCAGATGTACGTAGACGGCGCGGAGCACTGGGACGGGATCGAACAGGCCTGCACCGAGCTCGGCCTTCCGTCCGCGACGAGGGCTCGCAACGAGGTGACCTGCCTCCTGGCGCGATCCACCGGCCCAGGCCCCTCCTCAGCGCTCATCCATCGGGACCTGAACCCGACGAATGTGCTGCTCACCGATGCCGGAGCACGCCTGGTCGACGTCGAGGGAAGCGGCTTCGGGCACCTCGGGATCGACGCCTGCTTCCTGCACTACCCGTTCCCGCATCACAGCAGCCCCTGGGGACTGCTGCCGGATGGCGTCGTCGACTCCGCCGACGCGGCCTACCGCACAGCCCTCGCCGACGGCGGCGCGCACCAGGTTCTCGACTCCTATGGCCAGCTGCTCGCGGAGGGCGCAGCCATCGTCCTGATCGGACGGATCAGCAGGCTGCGACAGGTCTCCCGGCCGGACCAGGCGCCGCAGGACAGCTGGCGTCGCCGCGGGCAGGTGGTGCAGCAGATACGCACCTTCCTGCAGCTCGCGGAGCGGGCCGAGGGGCTGGCTGCCGTCAGCGACTGGCTCGGCGCGCTGAGGGACGCGATGATCGCCCGGTGGCCGGACGCCACGCAACCGTCGGCACCGCTGTTCCCGGCGTTCGTCGAGGAGGGGCCGCTGTCCCGGTAGCACTCAGCTGCCGGTCGTGCGCCGGAGGCTCTCGTAGGCCTGGTCGACGATGCCCGCTCGGGGCTCGTGGTCCGGGAGCCCTGTCAGCGGCATCCAGCGTGCCTCGTCCGTCGTCCCACCGATCTCGGTGGTCCCGAGCTCCCCGCCGATCTCGGTGGTCCCGAGCTCCCCGCCGACGATGGTGGCCTCGAAGATGATGCGGACCGCTTTGAACGGTCGCGGCGACCTGGAGCCCACGTCCGCTGTCATCGTGCTGCTGAACAGCGGTCGGCCGACGGCCACATGGAACCCGGTCTCCTCGAAGACCTCGCGCGCCACAGCCGCCTCGAGGGACTCCTCGAACTCGACCCCGCCGCCGGGGAGGGTCCACAGCGGAGCGGCGCCGTTGAACCAGGTCAGCAGGATGTGTCCGTGGCCATCGGTGATCACGGCATAGGCGCTCAAACGCGTGTCCCACTCGGTGAAATCCATCGCGTCAACGTACCAGCGGGGCATTCGCTCGAGGGAGCGAGAGCGGCGTCATCTCGCCGACGGAGTCAGCAAGGATGGCAGGATCAGGACTCACGCACCGCACATCGCGCAGCAGGGAGTTCGGATATGGGCAGACTACGTCGCTCCAGGCAGCGACTGACCGCTCTGGGAGCCGCCGTGCTCCTCCTCGCCGGCTGTTCGGCGACGACCAGCTACAGCGACGCGGGGGACCAGCTGCCGCAATCCGACCTGGTGGACGCTCTGCCCACCGCGTGGGAGAGCACCGAGATCGTCGACGACACCCACATCCGTGTGACCTTCCTGGGCGGCGTCGACGACTGCTACGGCCATGACGTCGACGTCGAGGAGACGGCCAGCTCGATCACGATCTCGGCCTCCACCGGGGGCCTCCCGCGTCACATCGGGGGATGCGACGCCCCTCTGCTCGAGTACACGACCCTCGTCGAGACCGAGCAGCCCGTCGGCGATCGGACGATCGTCGACGGCCATGCCGAGTGACCCACGTGCCGTCGTCCGCGACGGCGCCTTCGACCCGAGCGCCGAGTCCGACGGTCGCGTATCCGCCCGACCCCGCTAGGGTCAGGTCCGTGCCCGATTCCGCCCGTACCCGCCGCCATGACCCGCAGCGCCGCGACCGCATCATCGATGCCTGTCTCGACGTGATCGCGGAGCACGGCGTGGCCGGCACGTCGCACCGCCGGGTCGCGGCGGCCGCGGACGTCCCGCTGGGGTCGATGACCTATCACTTCGACGGGATGGACGACCTGCTGCGCGAGGCCTTCTTCCGCTACGCGGATCGGGGCGCGGCCCTGGTGGAGCGCCGGATGGCGTCGGCCACGACTCTCGACGAGGCGCTCGATGCTTTCGCCGCGAACATCGACGAGGACGTCTTCGTGACCCAGCGCGACCTGGTCATCAGCCAGGAGCTCTATACCCTGGCGGCCCGCCGTCCGGAGTTCCGGGACATCACCAGCGGCTGGATGGCGCGCACGCGGGCCACGTTGGCGCCCTTCGTCGACGCCGACACCGCGGTCATGCTGGACGCCCTGAACGAGGGCCTCGCCCTGCATCGTGCGCTGCACATCGATCCGTCGGCCGCCGCGCTGATCCGCGGCGCGCTGGGGCGCCTGGCCCGGCCGGACTGACTGTTGGGAGGGACCGGTCTGATCAGAGTCCGGCGGAGGCGTTCTCGGGCTCGGTCTCCCGTGCTGCGCGCCGGCCGCTGAGCACACCGGCCAGCGCGATCACCAGCGCTCCGGCGATCGGGACCACGAGCAGGCCGTAGCGGAGCCCGGCGGCATCGGCCACCAGGCCCACCAGCGGAGGTGAGGCGAGGAACCCCAGCCGCATCAGCCAGGACACGACCGTGAGACCGGTGCCGTGGCGCAGCCCGGGCAGGTCGTCGGCCTCCTGCATCGCGGCGGGCACCAGGGTCGCGCTGCCCAGCCCGGCCAGGGCGAAACCGATGATCGTGCCGGGCACGGTCGGGAACGCCAGCGCGGTGGCCATGCCCACGGCGATGATCAGGCCGCCGGCGCGGGCCACGGTGCGCTGCCCGAAGCGGTCCACCAGGGAGTCACCGGCCAGACGCCCCACGAACTGCGCACCCACCAGGGCGATGTATCCGGTGGCGGCGATCGCCGCCGGGGCGCCGAGGTCACGGGCGAGGTAGAGGGTCGCCCAGGAGTTCCCGGCGTCCTCGACGAGCGTGCCGCCGATGGCGATCACGATGAGAGCTGCCAGCAGGGGCACGGTGCGTCCGCGACGCGGGCGCAGGGCGGCCGACGGGGGAGCGCCTGCGGCGTCGGTCGCGGCCGTGTCGTCGGTCGCGCCCGTGCCGTCCGGGACTGCGGTGCTGGTGCCGACGTCGGCTCCGCCTGCGGAGTTCTCCGGGTCCTTGCCCGGGAGAGCGAAGCGGAGCGCCACCAGGGAGATGACGGCGAACAGCGCTCCGGAGACGCCCAGATGCACCCGCAGGGGCACATCGAGCGCGATCGCCAGGGCTGCCATGGAGCCGCCGAGCACCGCTCCGATGGACCACACGGCATGGAAGGAGTTGATGATAGAGCGTCCGTAGCGGCGCTGGACCCGCAGGCCGTGGGCGTTCTGGGCGACGTCGGTGATCGCGTCGCACGCTCCGGCGACGAGGAGCGCGAGCGCCAGGAGGCCGGCGACTGGTGCCCAGGAGGCGGCGCAGAGCCCGATCGCCGTGAGGATCGTGCCGGCCACCGCCAGCGGGGCGGATCCGACGCGTCGGATCAGCGCTCCGGCTCCCAGTCCGGCGAGGATCGCGCCGGCGGGGAACGCGGCGAGTACCAGGCCGTAGGTGGAGTTCGCCAGGCCCAGCTCTCCCTTGATCTCGGGATAGCGGGGCAGGAGGTTCGCGAGCAGAGCGCCGTTGGTCAGGAACATCGCGGCGACGGCGCCACGGGCGCGGCGCACCTCTGGGAGGGGAAGAGGCATGCGTACGATCGTACTTAACGACCTGATGTGCTGTCGACAGTGATCCTCGCCTCGCTGCGCCGGCGGGTTGCCCGATCTGCGGAAATCGGTGTCGAGCAGGGACTTCTGCTGAATCCGACGAGAACTGCCCCGGAGAGTGGCTCACTGCTCGGACGCGGTGTTCCAACATCTGGGATGACTACGTACTCTGGAACGGCTCTGACCGTAGGTCGCCGCGGGCCCCCGTGCCCGCTGTCACCGCAGACTCTCCTCCCCAGGGGACCCTGAAAGGACCGCGATGATCGATTCGATGCTCCAGAACACGTATGACCAGGTGCTGCACCGCAACCCCGGCGAACCCGAGTTCCACCAGGCAGTGCGCGAGGTCTTTGAGTCGCTCGAGTACATCCAGGGCCGCCACCCGGAGTACAACGATCAGGGCATCCTCATGCGCCTGTGCGAGCCGGAGCGTCAGATCATCTTCCGCGTCCCGTGGGTCGATGACCAGAACGTCGTGCAGATCAACCGCGGCTTCCGCGTCGAGTACAACTCCGCGCTCGGCCCGTACAAGGGCGGTCTGCGCTTCCACCCCAGCGTGAACCTCGGCATCGTGAAGTTCCTCGGCTTCGAGCAGATCTTCAAGAACTCCCTGACCGGCCTGCCCATCGGCGGCGGCAAGGGCGGCTCCGACTTCGATCCGCACGGCCGCAGCGACGGCGAGGTCATGCGCTTCTGCCAGTCGTTCATGACCGAGCTGCACCGCCACATGGGTGAGTACACCGACGTCCCCGCCGGTGACATCGGCGTGGGCGCCCGCGAGATCGGCTACCTCTTCGGTCAGTACAAGCGCCTGACCAACCGCTACGAAGCCGGCGTGCTCACCGGCAAGGGCCTGGACTGGGGCGGTTCGCTCGTGCGCAAGGAGGCCACCGGCTACGGCGCGGCCATCTTCGCCGACGAGATGCTCAAGGCCCGCGGCAAGTCCTTCGACGGCCGCCGCGTCGCCGTCTCCGGCTCCGGCAACGTCGCGATCTACGCGATCGAGAAGGCCAGGCAGCTCGGCGGCGTCCCGATCACCGCCTCGGACTCCTCCGGCTATGTGGTCGACGAGAACGGCATCGACCTCGACCTGCTCCGGCAGATCAAGGAGGTCGAGCGCGGCCGCATCACCGAGTACGCCGAGCGTCGTGGCAACGGCGCACGGTTCGTCGCCGGCGGCAGCGTCTGGGACGTCCCCGTGGACATCGCTCTGCCCAGCGCCACCCAGAACGAGCTCGACGTCGACGCGGCCCGCACTCTGGTCAAGAACGGCGTGCTCGCCGTCTCCGAGGGCGCGAACATGCCCTGCACCCCCGAGGCCGTGGGCGTGCTCCGCGACGCCGACGTGGCCTTCGGCCCGGGTAAGGCCGCGAACGCCGGCGGCGTCGCGACCTCCGCCCTGGAGATGCAGCAGAATGCGAGCCGCGACGCGTGGAGCTTCGAGCACACCGAGCAGCGCCTCACCGAGATCATGAAGAACATCCACGCCACCTGCCTGGAGACGGCCGACGAGCTCGGTCGCCCCGGTGACTACGTGGTGGGCGCGAACGTGGCCGGCTTCCGCAAGGTCGCCGACGCCATGATCGCCTTCGGAGTGATCTGAGCCGGCCCTGATGTGAGCTGACCGGGTCCGTCCCGGCGCCCGACGCCACTGTGCGCTGCGCTTCCTCCGGGGAGGCGCAGCGCACCGTGCGTTCATCGTCCGGGTGCGGAGTGCTGGGTCAGGTGACCGTCACGGTGAGCTCGATCGGATCGATGTCGCGAGGCCCCTGGTCGCAGTCCTCGGCGATGTCGACGCGGTAGCAGTGCACGATCCGCACCGTCGAGGTGCCGGGCGCGACGCCGGTGAGCTCGATGGCGTGAGGGGTGGTGCCGCCCGCTTCGGGGCCGTCCCGGCGTGCACGCACCCCGAACACCTCGGCGCCCTGGACCACGTGGGCGGTGACGACGCCGTCGTCCACGGCGGCGTACTCGGCGGCGTCGCCCTCCTGCAGGGGGACCGCACCCCAGCGGTCCCCGATGCTCGGCGACCACTCGCCGAGATCCACCTGGGCCGTCTCGCCGACCTCGATCGACACCTCGTCCGTGCCCTCGGGCAGCAGGTCCGGATCCAGCAGATAGCAGCTGGTAAGAGCCAGGGTCAGAACCGCGGCGACCGTCGTTCCCCGGCGGAGGCGGCGCCTGCGATGTCGCCGCGGGCGTCGGCGATCGCCGCGCTCTCCGAGTGGATTCTGCGCTGTCGTGGCATCACGTCGTTCCATGTCGGCTCCCCCTGAGCATGTCGAGCGGTTCCCCCAGCAGGCGACCCCCATCGCCCCGTTCAGGGTACCCGCCGAGTATGACCCGGGGCACCCTCCCATTGCTGAGAACAGTTCTCAGGAACTGCTACTGTTCTGATCATGATTCAGATGAGAACCATTGTCATGAAACGGCGTGCTGTTGCGCTCCTCGGTGTCGGCGTGCTCGCGCTCTCCGCCTGCGGCGGTCCGGCTGGAGGCGGTTCAGACGGGTCCGACGGAGCCTCCGACGGCGGGACGGCCGGCGACGCGGCGGCCCCGGAGACGGACCGCACCGAGGTGGCCGCTCTCTCGCCGCGCATCGTGCTCGCCCACGAGGGCGGCGTGACCACGCTGGACTCCTCCGACGGCAGCACCGTCGGCAGCTCCGACGTCGAGGGGTACGTGCGGCTGAATCCGGCCGGGGACGGCCGCCACGTCGCCGTCAGCGCCTCCGACGCCATCACGATGTACGACACCGGCCTGCTCGCCCAGGGCCACGGCGACCACTTCCACTACTACGTGCAGGACCCCGCCCTCACCGATCTGTCCGTCCCGGCGCCGATGCCCGGCCACGTCGTCCCCCACGGGGACCGCACCGCCCTGTTCGCCGACGGCACCGGCGACATCACCCTGATCGACCCCACCGCGCTGGTCGACGGCGACCTCGGGATCCTCGAGGAGACCAGCACCGAGGCCCCCCACCACGGCGTCGCGGTACCGCTCTCCGACGGGGGCCTGCTCGTCACCCAGGGCACCGAGGACGAGCGCCACACTGTGCAGGCGCTCGACGCCGACGGGAACGTCACCGCCGAGACCGACGACTGCCCCGGCGTGCACGGCGAAGCCGCTGCGAAGCCCACGGAATCCGGCGACGTGATCAGCCTGGGCTGCGAGAACGGCTCCGTGATCTACCGCGACGGCGAGTTCCACAAGGTCGCGATCGACGGCGACTTCCAGCGCTCCGGCAACCAGAAGGGTCACGAGGACTCGTCGATCGTGCTGGCCGACCACAAGGTCGAGGCCGATCCCGAGGGCGGTGCCGAGCACCCCACCGAGATCGCCCTGATCGACACCAGCGACAACACCCAGCAGATCGTGGACCTGGGCTCGGAGTACTGGTTCCGCTCCCTGGACCGCGGTCCGAACGGTGAGGCCCTGGTGCTCACCGCCGACGGCGAGCTGAACATCCTGGACCCCGAGAGCGGCGAGATTCTCCACGAGGTCCCCGTGACGGGGGAGTGGACCGAGCCGGACAACTGGCAGGAGGCCGGCCCCATGATGTCCGTGGCCGACGGCACCGCCTTCGTCGTCGACCCCGCGGCGCAGAAGCTCACGATGGTCGACGTCGCCAGCGGCGAGATCTACCGCGAGCTGGACCTGCCCGTGGTGCCGCACGAGATCCAGGTGACCACCGGGACCGCGTCAGGCGAGTACGAGATCGCGCCGGGCGCCGACGAGCACGACGATGCCGAGGCGAGTGAGCACGACGACCACGACGAGTCGGAGGCGAGCGACGCCGGCGGCCACGAGGAGCACGAGGGCGACGCGGAGCACGAAGACCACGACCACTGACCTGGACTCGAGCGGCATGCTGCCGCTGAGGCCGACTCCGGTCACGGCCTGACGCCAGACGCCCGACCCCGGTCGACACTGTGACCTTCCTGTCCCCACCATCCCTCCAGAACGCGAGTGTGCGCTGCACTTCCCTCGGTGGAAGCACAGCGCACACTCGCGTCGTGCAAGGGCTCCGGAGGCGTCCTGAACTCCTCCTGCGCTCGTCCTGCACCTGTCGCGCGGGCCTCGGCGCGGGTGGCCGATCGGTGCCGGTGGTGTGGTGGGGAGTCTGCGGGGCTCAGAACCCCAGCTCGTCACCCCGGGCGATGATCGACTCGGCGGTGGCGATCGCCTGGTCCACGTAGGCCTCGCCGAACAGGTGCACGTGGGCGAGCAGGCCGAAGAACAGGTGGGCGGGCAGGTCCTGCTGCCAGTCGCCGGGCATCGGGTGCTCGCTCTCGTAGCCCTCGAAGATCTCGTCGAGGAAGGGCGCGCTGAACAGGGACAGCATCGCGAGGTCCTCGAGGCGGTGGCCGCCGTGGGCCGACGGGTCGATGAGGGTGGCGCCGTCCGCGGTCCACAGCAGGTTCCCCGACCACAGGTCGCCGTGGACCCGTGAGGGCTCCTCGGCGCCCTGTCCGCTGATGCCGTCGAAGGCGCCGTCGGCGATCACGTCGATCGCCTCGTCGACGGTGTCGTGCCCGTCGGCGCCGAGGGTGCGGGTGATGCGGTCGGCCAGGGGGCGCAGGCGGTCGTCGGCCCAGAAGTCGGGGAAGTCCTCGTGCTCGACGGTCGGGACGTCGAAGGGGCTCTCGAGGGGGCCGAACCAGGCACCGTCCCCCGGGGTCCAGCCGAAGCCGGGCGCCCCGGCGTCGTGCAGGCGGGCCAGCTGCGCGCCGAAGGCGCGGGCGGCGTCGGCCGACGGGGCGATCTCCTCGAGGCGCTCCAGGCGCAGCTCGCCCTTGCCCACCTCGAGCACCGGGACCACCGGCACCGTCTTCGGCTCTGCCAGCCACTCGAGGCCGGCGGCCTCCGCGGCGAAGTACCCCTTGGGGGCGTTCGGACCGTTCTTCACGAAGTCGCTCATGGCCCCACCGTACGCAGATCGCCCCGGAGGGCAACCGCGCCCGGCCTGAGCGTGGCACAGCACGCAGGATGCGCCCGTCTGCCCGTCTGCCCGTCTGCCCGTCTGCCCGTCTGCCCGTCTGTCCGTCTGCCCGGCCCGGAGGTCAGTCGGGGAGCCCGAGCTCCCGGGCGAGGGTGCCGCGCAGGATCGGGAGCACCCGACGGTGGGAGGCACGGGTGGAGGCGCGCGAGGCGACGTGGACGAGCATCGCGGTGCGCTCGTACGCGGTCCACGCCCGCATCCGGTCGCGGAGCGAGGCGGTGTCGGCGACCGAGGCGGGCAGCTCGCCGTTCTCCCCGCGTGCCTGCACGTAGGTGTCGACGAAGGTGGTGATCTGCTCCTCGACCAGGGGGACGTACCAGGGCCCGCCGTGTACAGCGCCGCCGATGATCGCGAGGTCGCGGGCAGGGTCGTCGCCCTGCGCCCACTCGAAGTCGATGTACCGCACCACCGAGGCGTGCTCCCACAGGATGTTCGTGGCGCACAGGTCGCCGTGGGACAGCACGAAGCCGTCCAGCCCGGCGATCTCCCCCTCGACCGCCGCGACCCGCGCGAGCGCCGCCTCGAGGAAGGGCTCCAGGCCGTGCTCTTCGATCACGGGACCGTGCGCGCCGCGCCAGGCCGCGACCTCCTCCTCCACCTCGTTGAGCAGGGACGGGACGCCGCGAGGCACCGCCGCCCACGGGTCCGCGCCGAGCACCACCGGGCCACGGCCCGGGGCGGGGACGCCGTGGAGCCGGGCGAGCACCCGCGCGTGCGCGGCCAGGCCCTGGTCGCTCCAGGCCTCGGGGGCCGCCGCGGTGCCGGGCACGTCGGACGCGACGACATAGGCGTGCCCGATCGGGCTGGTCACGGGATCATCGTGGACGGCGATCGGTGCGGGCCCCACCCCGGTGGGGATCAGGGTCAGCGCCGCGATCTCCTGGGAGAGGTCCTGGTGCAGCTCATCCGGCGGGACATGGGGGATCCGCACGATGAGCGGGGCGTTCTCCTGAGGCGTCACACGCCAGGCGGCGAAGCGCTCGCCCACCCCCGCGAGCGAGACGCGGGCGGTGCCGGACAGCGAGGCGGGCAGCACGGAGCGGTGCAGGCCGGGCAGGTGCACGGGGGAGGAGTCCGCGCCCAGCGGCATGATCAGCGCGCCGGTGCGCCACGCCTCGACCAGCCGCTGCCCCATCGCGGGCGATGCCGGATCCAGCAGGGCCGTGGGGTGATCGGGCGCAGCGGGGACCATGTCGACTCCTGGGAAGCGGGGCCTTCGATCCTACGTGGGCAGGATTCGGGGAGTTTCCTTCGCCACGAGGAGGGCTGACTGTGAGGATGGCTTTGTCGGCCTTGTGCTGATGGGGTGTGTTCGACGGCACCGGGTGTGACCCGAGAGCTGACTGGC